>JALVAU010000030.1 GCA_027011025.1 Campylobacteraceae bacterium
GCCCATTAAAAATACCAACTGTTAAGTTGCTAACTTTTACATTTCTTATTTTATATACTCCCATTTTCCATAAGGATTTTTATATATTGATTATACTTCTTCTAGTCTTAAATTATCATTTTTCTATATGCAGTCCTGCCCAAGTTTGAGCTGTTGGCATCACTTCTAAAGAGTTTACATTTACATGTGAAGGTAAATTTGCAAGGGTAAAGATAAGATTTGCTATGTCGGTGGCTACCAACGGCTCATATCCGTCATATACTTTTTGTGCTTTGTCTATTTCACCCTTAAATCTTATATCTGAAAACTCTGTTTTTGCAGCACCGGGTTCTATATTTGAGACTCTTATATTTGTGCCTCTAAGGTCAGTTCTAAGATTATAGGAAAATTGTTCGACAAATGCTTTTGTAGCTCCATAAACATTGCCACCAAGGTAAGGCCAACTTCCTGCAATTGAACCTAAGTTAAAAATATATCCACTTTTCCTTTTGATCATAGTCGGTAAAACAGCTTTAGTGACATATAATAAACCCTTTATGTTAGTATCAATCATCTGCTCCCAATCTTCTATTAAAGCTTCGGGTGAAAGTTCTAGTCCAAGAGCAAGTCCAGCTGAATTTATCAATATATCTATATCTTGATAGGTAGCCGGTAAAGACGATACTTTTTTAAATACCTCCTTTTTATCCCTAACATCAAAAGAGAGAGGAAAAATATCACAATCTTTTAACTCATTTTTTAACTCTTTTAGCCTGCTCTCTCTCCTGCCTGCAATGATAACTTTATCTCCGTTTTTAGCAAATCTTATAGCACACTCTTTACCAAAACCTGATGTGGCTCCAGTTACTAAGATGACTCTTGGCATGTTTTTTCCTTTTTTATTTATTAGCACAATAATAAGTATAACAAAGATATTTGTAAATAATCTTGAAGTTATTTATTGGAGGTACCCTTCAATAATTTAAAAGAATTTTTAAGGTACAATCGTCGTATGTTATTTCCTAAGGCTAAAGAATTAACCACCGCAGATGTAAAGGTATTTCCTTCATCAGCTTTTTTTAAGGAAGCTATGAGAGAAATGATATCGTCTAAGCATAGACACATATTGGTATGCGAAAAAAATAGATACTACGATTTAAGCGTACACCATATGCTTTGCGATACTCTCTTAAATAATAATCTTGAAAAAAAATTATATGAACTCGATTTGCAACCACTGCCCGCAATTCATAAGGAGGCAAATATACTAGATACATTGCATTTTTTGCAAAATAGTAATGAGTTAGTTGTAGTTCTTGATGATAATGATCATTTTTTCGGAATAGTTACAAGGACAGATATTATTTCTAGTATAGACCCATCCATCCTTATAGAGAATATTACGCTTAAGCACTTTTTAGATGATAATAAAAGAAGTCTCTGGGTGTCTCCTGATGCTATCACAAAAGATATTGTGATAGATATGAGTAAATATGAATACAATGCAGTAATTATTGTTGAAGATAGAGAGGCTATCGGAATATTTACGACAAAAGATATATTGGAACTTTTTAAAAATGATGCGGATATGTCACTCTCTATTAAAAACTATATGGTTCATCCTGTGCAAAAGCTTAGTGAATACACATCTATAAAAAAAGCTCTTGATTTTATGAAGAGAAATAACTATAAACAGATTATTACAGTAGATAAAGAAGGCAAGATATCAGGAGATATAACACAAAAAAGATTGATATCTTTGACTTATACTAAATGGGTTGGTTCAGTAAAAAAATATCAACAAGAGCTAGCTCAGATAAATGGCATACTTGAGCAAAAAAGTAAGCTTTTAGAGAAGAGGGCAGAAACTGATTATTTGACAGGCTTGTACAATAGAATGAAATTTATGGAACTCTATCTTGCTCAGTATAAATTGTCTAAAGAAAAAGGTGATAAACTATCGATAATAATAATAGATATAGATCACTTTAAAAAAATAAATGATACTTTTGGACATAATGTGGGTGACAAAGTTTTGATACAGTTATCAAATGTCTTACTTCAGACTTTAAGACAAACAGATATAGTTTGTAGGTGGGGAGGAGAAGAATTTTTGGTCTTACTTCCTCTAAAAAATATTAATCAGGCTATTAAGGTAGCTGAACAAATTAGAAGCAATGTAGAAAATTTTAAACTAGACAATCTTCCTCATATCACTATAAGCTTGGGTATGACAGAAGTTAAAGATAATGAAGATTTTGAAATAACATTGGATAGAGCTGATGAGGCACTGTATCGAGCAAAAAAACAAGGAAGAAATTGCGTAGTGGTTAACTGATCGACCATATGTAACAGACTTGCTTGTAAATAATCTTATAAATATTTAATTTATGAAAATCTATTTTTTCATTCTTAAAATACGCATTCATAAAGATTCTCTCTTTTCTAGGCAAGAGCTTAAATTCAATACAAATAGCCGCCAAATCAAAATACTTGTCGTTCATAGAGGCAAATTCCCAATCTATAAATTTTATAGTATCTGAAAAAAGGATATTTTTATGATTAAGGTCATTGTGGCAAAGCACTAAATCCTTCTTCTGTTTTTTTAATTCTAAAAGAGCCTGTTTCAATTTAGCATCGACTTTATGACTATTTTTTTGTAAAAAATTTCTTATATCAAAAACTTTACCTTTTATCTTTGCCTTATGAGCTTTAGATAGTGTTTTTGCCAATTTTCTTAAATCTGATATATTGAGGACCGTTTTGTGATAACCATCTACATATTTACTTATAAAAATTTGGTTTTTTATATCTATGAGAATTGGTTTTGAAGAGATACCTCTCTTGCTCATCATAAGTTGGATTTTGTGCTCTAGTTTTTTATCTACATGTAGAGCCTTGTTGAATTTTTTGACTATAAACTTATCATCGATTGTATTTAAGAGGTAAGTTGTATTACATACTCCTTGGTTTTTAAATAACTCCATGCTGATGATAGCTTTTTTTCTAAAAAAATTATAATTCTTGATAATATCTTCAATGCTTTGATTCATAAAAAATACTACTACACAATAACTTAACACATTATAAATATAATTTCAATATCAACAATAAGGAGTATAGAGATGAAAACAAGATTACTTATAGCAACTATAGTTGCAACAGCATTTGTTTCAATTGGTGCGATGGCTGCCATGATGCCACCCTTTGGTTCAAGCGGTGATATTAGCTACGCAAAAGGTTTATGGCAGAAGATGGAGATGAAGGGACTAAATTCAACTCCAGCAAATCTTTATGTAGGGGGTCCACCACATGGAAAAGTGCGAGAAGTGCTAGAGGCAACAATCGATGGAAAGAGAATTATAGTGAAAAGAAACTACAGAGGAGAGAACATAACAGTTGCAAAAGTAAAGGCAAATAGGGCAAAATATCTAGCATCTGTTACAGTTATGCAAAAAAGAGAAGGATTTGATCCAGA
Source organism: Campylobacteraceae bacterium (assembly GCA_027011025.1). Lineage (GTDB taxonomy): Bacteria > Campylobacterota > Campylobacteria > Campylobacterales > Sulfurospirillaceae > JAADIZ01. The sequence continues at coordinate 3,458 of JALVAU010000030.1, forward strand.
AGATGCCGATTGGTTTTGGGTGAAATATGCTCCTGATGGAACAATCATGAAAAACAAAAAACAGATGAGTTTGGCAGGAAAAGTAGCTAAAGGAAAGCCTGTAGGATGTATCGCTTGCCATGCATCAGCACCGGGCGGAAGTTTTGTATTTAATCATAATAAAAGTGCAAATGCAGCTATCATGTTTGTAAAATAATAGCTTAAAAAAATGGGGGCAAATCTTGCCCCCGTGTATTATTGTTTATCTATTCCTCTAGCGCCCAAGTTTCCATATCTGTGGTAACTGTGAGAGATACTTTGTTCTTGCATGTAGTTTAGTAACTCCAATCTTCCCTCCATCATAGGTTTTTGTCTTACTATAAATTTTGCGATTTTTGCAGCCTCATCAAATACCAAAGGCGTAACTTTGGATATATCAGAGTATATGATTCTGTCTATCTTGTCAAAATTTCTTACAAACTCCTCTTCGCTTTCTCTTTGCAGTGAGTCGTCATTATTTAGTATGGCATCTCTGTTTTCAAACAGAAAAGATATGGCATTACTCTCTTCATAACCCACACTTATCAAGAGCTTTACACCACAAACATGGGCTGCTAAGACTCTACTTAGTATTTCAAATACACTGTCATCTTTTGTGACTCTAAGTCCTACTCTGTTTAGAGGCAAGTATCTAAAGATATTGTCCTCTCCTCTTATGTGAAAATAG
>JALVAU010000031.1 GCA_027011025.1 Campylobacteraceae bacterium
AGACTTCTATGAGTGTCTATACTGTGTAGTGGTCTCATTTTACCTAAAATCCATTGATAGAAGTATAAAACAGAAAGGATAATGGAGAGTAAATACCAAAATATAGCTACTCTTATAGAATTTTAAATGCCTTTTGGATAGAATAATAACTATATTTTATTTAGGATGAATTTTATGGATATAAGAGCTCAATTTTTAAAGTTTTTTGAAGACAAAGGACATACTCTCACACCAAGTGCACCTTTGGTTCCAGATGATGCAACACTTCTGTTTGTTAATGCCGGCATGGTGCCTTTTAAGAGTATATTTACCGGTGAAATTCCAAGACCAAATCCACCAAGAGCTACAAGTGCGCAGACTTGTATAAGGGCGGGTGGAAAGCATAATGATTTAGACAATGTTGGCTACACAGCCAGACATCACACTTTTTTTGAGATGCTTGGAAACTTCTCTTTTGGTGATTATTTTAAAGAAGATGCTATTAAATATGCTTGGGAATTTATCACCGAAGTTTTAGAACTTCCTAAAGAAAAGTTGTGGGTAACAGTACATGATAGTGATGATGAAGCAGAGCTTATCTGGCAAAAATATGTCCAAAAAGAGAGAATTAAAAGGTTTGGAGATAAGGATAATTTTTGGCAGATGGGAGATACCGGACCTTGTGGACCTTGTAGTGAGATTTTTTATGACCAAGGTAGTGAGCACTTCAATAGTGATGAGGACTATTTAGGTGGTGATGGAGATAGATTTTTGGAGATTTGGAATCTGGTATTTATGCAGTTCGAAAGAGATAAGAGTGGAAAATTAACACCACTTCCAAAACCATCAATTGATACCGGTATGGGTTTGGAGAGAGTTGTGGCTGTCAAAGAGGGAGTTTTTAGTAATTATGACTCATCTATGTTTATGCCTTTGATTCACAAAGTTGAAGAGATTTGCAATAAGCCATATGCCTATGATAGTGGAGCAAGTTACAGGGTGATATCTGACCATATTCGTTCAGTTGCCTTTTTGTTGGCACAAGGAGTTAACTTTGATAAAGAGGGAAGAGGTTATGTTCTAAGAAGAATTTTAAGAAGAGCTGTAAGACACGGATATTTGCTCGGTATAAAAGAGCCCTTTATGTATAAGCTTTTAGACACCCTAAATGGTCTCATGGGAAAACAGTATCCATATTTGATAGAGAAAAAAGAGATTTTGAGTGAGCAGATAAAACTTGAGGAGGAGAGATTTTTATCTACTATCTCACTTGGTCTTGATCTGTTTGAAAAAGAGTTGAAAAACACAAAAGATATCTTTAGCGGAATTGTAGCTTTTAAACTTTATGATACTTATGGTTTTCCACTTGATTTAACACAAGATATGCTAAGAGATCAGGGATTGGATATAGATATAGCTAAATTTGACGAACTGATGAGTGAACAGAGAAAAAGAGCAAAAGCTTCATGGAAAGGCAGTGGTGATAGTGCAACTCATGGTGATTTTAAACCGTTACTAGAAAAGTTTGGTTTAAATGAATTTGTTGGATATGAAGATACAAAATCAACATCAAAAGTTTTAGCACTTTTGGATGAAAATTTTAAAGAGGTTTCAAGACTCGATAAGAGTGGCTGGATGATGCTCGATAAGACTCCTTTTTATGCCCAAAGTGGTGGACAGTGTGGTGATATTGGAGAGATAAAAGAGCATGGGAGAGTAGTGGATACAAAAAAGTTTTTTGACTTAAATCTTTCACATGTAGAGCTTACAAACAGCATAAAAGTGGGCGACACTCTACATGTAGAGGTGGATGAGAGTAGAAATGAGATAGCCAAACATCACTCTGCAACACATATTTTACAAAGTGCTCTAAAGAGTGTTTTGGGCGAACATATAGCGCAAGCAGGTTCTCTTGTGGAGGCAGATAGATTGAGGTTTGATTTTTCGCATCCAAAAGCGATGAGTACGCAAGAGATTCAAAAGACGCAAGAGTTTGTCAATAGTATAATTTTTAAAGGCATAAAAGAAGAGACAAAGATTATGAATGTAGATGATGCCAAAAAAAGTGGAGCTATGGCACTCTTTGGAGAGAAGTATGGAGATGAGGTGAGAGTCGTCTCTTTTGGTGATGTTAGTGTTGAGCTTTGTGGCGGAACACATGTGAGCAATAGTGCAAACATAGGAAGTTTTTTTATCACAAAAGAGAGCGGAGTGAGTGCGGGAGTAAGAAGGATAGAAGCAGTATGCGGAAAGAGTGCTTATGAATATGCACTAAAATTCAGAGATATGGTTGAAAAAGCAAAGAGTGAAGTGAAACATAAAGATATATTTATAGGTATAGATAAGCTCAAAAAAGAGATAGCAGATCTGAAAGCAGAAGTAGAAGCATTTAGTGCAAATGCCGGCAAAGGGGTTGAGTCAAATACTATAAACGGTGTTGAGTTAATCGTAGATGAGTTAAAAGCCGGTGATATTAAGAAAAGTATAGATGATTTGAAAAATCAAAAAAATTCAGTAGCAGTTTTACTTTTTCAAAAGAAAGGTGATAAGGTATTGATTGCTAGCGGAGTGAAAAATGCCCCGATAAAAGCAGGTGCTTGGATCAAGGAGGTGGCTCCTATAGTAGGCGGTGGCGGAGGTGGGAGAGATGACTTTGCACAAGCCGGAGGGAAGAAACCACAAATGATTCAAGAGGCGAAAAGAGTAGCTCTAGAGTATGCCAAAAATATATTGTAAAAGTAGGTAGAAATATGCAGGATTTAATAACGGGTGTTTTTGAGAACCATAGGTTACTCATAATTTATTTACATATTCTAGCTGCATCTTTTTTGATCGGTAGCATGTTCGTTATTATTTTTATTATCAGACCTATAGGGAAAAGAGTGGAAGATGTAAAGACGAAGTGTGAAAATTGTCTGCTTATTTTGGGTAGATTTATCATTTTTTTAGTTCCTATTATGTTTATCATCTTGTCTGCATCTTTTTTTATCAATATTGGTATGGGGTTTGAATATGGAGACCCTACTGTTTTTATAATGATACATATAAAAGAGGCCATTTGGATCTTTATGGCTTTTAACTTTCTATATATCTATAAAAAGTACCTTAACGCAAAAAGGGCATATAAAAAGAGAGATTTTTTAGTTGTGCAAGAGAATGTAATTTTAATCACAAAATATCTTATTCCTTTGAATTTGGTGATTTCGCTAATGGCTGTATATTTTGGTATAGAGATAAAAGGAATTTAATTGAAGATACTATTAGCTTCAAAGTCATCAACAAGAGCAAAAATATTAAATGATTTTGGTGTAGAGTTTTCTCAGGTTGGAGTTGGTTTTGATGAGGATACTATAAAAATCCAAAATCCAAAAGATTTTGTTTACCATGCGACAAAGGGCAAGATGAATGCCTACTTGAGCCAAAATAGCTTGGATATTCCAATTTTATGTGCAGATACTGTTGTTTGTGCTAACAATACCATACTAAGAAAGGCAAAAAGTATACAAGATGCAAGAGAGATATTGCTAAAGCAAAGTGGCAATAGTGTCGTTATATTGACTTGCATGATTTTGAAATCATATAAGATGGAATTTATAGATTTGAGTGCCACAAAGTATCTGTTTTTGCCTTTTGATAGAGATGAAGTAGAGATTTATCTCAAAAGTGATGAGTGGAGAGATAAGGCAGGGGCTTGTATGGTAGAGGGATTTTGTAAGCAGTATATAAAAAAGGTAGTAGGTTTGCAAAGTACAGCTATGGGGTTGAGTGTTGAAAAGCTAATTCCATTTTTAAAGTTACATGATGTACTCTAGTGAATTAAAGGCTATTAAAAAATCAAATCGATTTAGAAAAAGGGAAGTTTGTAATACTAATTTGATAGATTTTGCTTCAAATGATTATCTTGGACTTAGCGAGGTAAAGAGTCTGTTGTTAAAAACATGCAAAACAATGCAAAGTTACGATACACATGCCCCAAAATCTTCTCAGTTAGTAAATGGCTACCATCAAATACATAAAAATTTTGAAGAGTTACTTTGTAGAACAAACGGTTTTTCAAGTGCTTTAGTAGTTGGGAGCGGTTTTTTAGCAAATTTGGCTTTGATTGAATCACTTCCTAGAAAAAAAGATTTACTTATATTGGATGAGGAGTACCATGCTAGTGGTCTATTTGCCTCAAAACTTCTTGATGCAACAGTTTGGAAATTTCAGCATAACAATATGGATGAGTTAGAGAAGTTGTTAAACAAAGGAGATTTTAAAAGAGTAATAGTGGCTGTTGAGGGTATCTACTCCATGAGTGGTGATCTGCTTGATGAGAAAATTTTTGAGCTTTGTGATAAGTATAAATTTCTTTTGATTGTGGATGAGGCTCATAGTGTCGGTGTGGTTGGAAAAAAACTATTAGGTGTATTTGACTTGTATGACATAAAGCCAAATAAGTACCATATCAAGATGGGTACTCTTGGGAAAGCTCTTGGTAGTTACGGAGCATATATTTTATGCAGTAATCACATAAGCGAGTATCTTCAAAATAGAGCAAAACCTTTGATATATGCTACAGCACCATCATTATTTGACATAGAACTTGCAAAAGAGAATTTTATCTACATGTGTGACAATAGAGAGTTTTTTACTAAAGAGATTAAAAAAAGAAAAGCGATAATCAAGAGATATTTTGGATATGATATGGATGGTTTGATATTTTCGTATAAGCTACAATCATCACAAGATGTTTTAAAATATAGAGAGAAACTTGCTAGTACAGGTTTTAGTGTTGGAGCTATTCGTCCGCCTACAGTAGAGGTTCCGATTTTAAGAATAATACCTAGAGTGAGCGTAGAAGAGAAAAAGTTTGAAGAGTTTTGCAAATATTTGGTAGAGTTAAAATGAGTATCGTATGCGAACAACTTGTCATTAAAAATGGAGATAAAATAGTTTTAGATATCTCTCTTGAGATTGAAAAATCTTTAGCTCTTATAGGTCAAAGTGGTAGTGGCAAAAGTTTGACGCTAAAGGCATTTTTAGATATGTTGCCAAGTAATCTGGATTCTGATATGCAAATTACTTGTGGTTATAAATTGATAAGAGGAGAAACTATCTCTATAATTCCACAAAATCCATTTACGGCTCTTTCGCCTTTAACAAAGATAAAAAATCAATTTTTTATAAGTGATGAGTTGATGTTAAATTACATAGACTTAGTTGGATTGGATAAGAAAATAGTAGATAGATTTCCATCAGAATTGAGTGGTGGACAACTTCAAAGAGTGATTATTGCTATGGCTCTGTCTGTAAAACCAAGATTATTGCTTCTTGATGAGCCTACAACCGCATTAGATAAGAAGAGTAAAGCCGATATATTGGATCTTTTAAAATGCCTACAGGATGCTGATGGTTTTGATATGCTGTTTGTAACTCATGATGTCTCTACTGTCGAAGAGTTATGTGATAGGGTCGGGATACTCAAAGAGGGAAAGATAGTTGAAGAGGGTAATATGCATGAGGTTTTAAAAAATCCTAAAAATCCATATACCAAAAAGCTGATCAATTCAGGTTTTAAAAATAGAGAATTTAGAAAATAGAGGAGATTTATAGGTGAAATATTTTATTTCATTCATTTTTGCAGTTGCTATCTTGGTAGCGTCTGGATTTTTATATCTATATTCGAATATTAGATTTGATGCATATAAGATAATAGATTACAAGCCTAGACTTACGACACAAATTTTTGATAGAAACGGTGAGCTTTTGGCAAATATATTTGACAAAGAAAACAGACTATATGTGAAATACGACGATATTCCACCCCGTCTCATAGAGGCATTGGTTGCTATAGAAGATACATCTTTTTTTGAGCATGGTGGTATAAATTTTGAGGCGATTTTTAGAGCCTTGATAAAAGATATAAAAGCTATGAAGCTGGTTGAGGGGGCTAGTACCTTGACCCAACAATTGATAAAAAATACTGTTTTAAGTCGAAAAAAAACAGTATCAAGAAAGCTAAATGAGGCTATATTAGCATATAAAATTGAGAGCGAACTATCAAAAGAGGAGATACTAGAGAGATATTTTAATCAAGTCTATTTTGGACATGGCTACTATGGTGTCAAAACAGCTGCTCTTGGGTATTTTAATAAAAATTTAGATGCACTTAGTTTAAAAGAGATGGCTATATTGGTCGGTCTTCCAAGAGCTCCTAGTGCTTATGATCCTACAAAGCATCTTGACTTATCGCTTAGTAGAGCAAATAGAGTGATATATAGAATGTATTCACTTGGCTGGATAAACAAAAATCAGTATAAGAAAGCAACAGATGAGCACCCTATAGTTTATGATGAGACTCTTACAAAAAATAGAGCCCCTTATATAGTGGATGAGGTTATCAAAAGACTAAAAGGTGAGTTTAGTGATCTAAAAACCGGAGGTTATAAGATATACTTAGGTATAGATTTAAAGTTGCAACAGTTAGCTAGAAAATCTCTCCTTGTAGGATACGATGCAATAATCAAAAGAAATATAGATGGTAACAATTCAAAACTTAATGGTGCAATGGTTGTTTTAGATAATAAAACCGGTGATATATTGGCTATGGTTGGAGGAGTTGATTATAAAAAAAGTCACTTCAACAGAGCTACTCAGAGTAGAAGACAACCCGGAAGTAGTTTTAAACCTTTTATATATCTTCATGCCCTAAATGTTGGGTATAATGGGCAGACTAAGATACCCGATATTTCAAGAGTATTCGTAGATAAAAAGAGCGATAAAGAGTGGAAGCCTAGAAATTATGAAGAGAACTTTGAGGGTATGATCACTTTAGAAAATGCACTTGTTCACTCAAGAAACCTAGCAACGATTAATCTGCTGAATGCTTTAGGGATGGATAGTGTTTATAAGGATTTGAGTAAAGAGGGATTTAAAAAATTGCCTTATGATCTCTCTATGGCGCTTGGAAGTTTTGGTATATCTCCTTATGATTTTGCCGGTTTTTATACAACTTTCTCAAATTATGGTTATAGATTGAAGCCTAGGCTAATAACTAAAATTGAGAGTAAATTTGGAGATGTTCAAAATTTTGAAGTAGAAGGAAAGAAAATTACAACACCATCTCAATCCTTTTTGATGATAGATATATTGAGACAGGTTGTAAAGAGGGGAACAGGAAGAATGGCACAGGTAAAAGGGGTTGAAGTTGCCGGAAAAACAGGTACTACAAATAATTATGTAGATGCATGGTTTTGTGGTTTTACGCCTGATATTGAAGTTTTGACTTGGTTTGGAAATGATGATAATACCCCTATGAAAAAAAGAGAAACGGGTGGCAGAAGTGCCGGCCCATCATTTGCTAATTTTGTAAAAAACTATATAAGATTATATCCGCAAACAAAGAGAAAGTTTGATATGCCAGATGGAGTGAGGTATAAGATAGTAGGTGGCAAGAAGCTCTATTTTACAGATGTATCGCCTTTGCCAAAAAATAGTCTTGAGCAAAATGGTGAAAGTGGTGGAGGGCTAATCTTTTAAATCGACAGCCAACCTTGCGAGGCGGTTTTGCTCTAGCTGTGCTAAAACTTTTCCACCTCGTACCACTTCTTATAGTGTGTAGTGCTTAGGCAGGGATTTTTGAGTTTTTTACCTCTTTGCTTTTTATATATTCATCTATCTCTTTTGCTGCTTTTTTTCCAGCTCCCATAGCTTGTATTACCGTGGCTGCGCCTGTCACTATGTCTCCTCCGGCAAAGACTCCCTCTCTTGTTGTGGCTGTTGTTTTGTTCTCTTCTATGACTATTGTGCCTTTTGGTGTGATTGCCATACCCTCGGTTGTAGATGTGACTAAATCATTTGGTTTTGTTCCGATTGAAATGACAACAGTATCAGCTTCTAAAACAAATTCTGAACCTATTATTGGTTTTGGAGATCTTCTTCCGCTGCTATCTGGTTCGCCTAATTCCATCTTGACGCACTTTATCCCTCTCACCCGTCCTTTCTCATCCGAAAGAATTTCTACAGGATTTGTCAAGAGGTGAAACTCTACACCTTCTTCTTTTGCATGAGCTGTCTCTTCTGCACGAGCCGGTATATCATCCCAGCTTCTTCTATATACTATAAATGTTTCAACACCTAATCTTTTTGCAACTCTTGCTGAGTCCATAGAGACATTTCCTGCTCCAATGACTGCCACTTTTTTACCTATTGTTGTTGGTGTGTGATAGTCTTTCTTGTTTCCTCCCATAAGATTAACTCTGGTTAAAAATTCATTTGCCGAGAGAACGCCCATGGCATTTTCACCTTTTATGCCTAAAAAGTTTGGAAAACCAGCACCACTTCCAACAAAAACAGCCTCAAAGCCTTCGTCAAACAGCTCATCGATAGTGATAGTTTTACCAATTACTACATTTGTGTGGAACTTGACACCAAGTTTTTTGATTCTATCTATTTCTGCATTTACTATCTCTTTAGGGAGTCTAAATTCTGGAATACCATAAGTTAAGACACCACCAAGTTTATGTAGAGACTCAAAAACTTCAACTTCATATCCATACTCTGATAACTGGGCAGAAGCTGCAAGTCCAGATGGTCCACTTCCTACTATCGCCACTTTTTTACCATTTTTTGCTGGTACTTTGGTCTCCATGTGTTGCAAAGACCAATCGCCTACAAATCTCTCAAGTAGTCCTATAGCAAGAGGTTCACCCTTTTTGCCTGATATGCAACTTCCTTCACACTGTTTTTCTTGAGGGCAAACACGACCGCATATAGAAGCTAATTTAGTATGCGCTAGAAGTATGCTAGCAGCACCTTCTATATCTTCTTCTTTTAGTTTTTTTATAAATGATGGTATATCAATCCCAACAGGGCAGGAGTTGACACATTTTGGTTTTTTACATAAAAAACATCGATTTGCCTCTTCGACTACCTCTTTAAATGTATAGCCAAGATTTACTTCGTCAAAGCTATGCACTCGATGCAGTGGTTCTCTTACATAAGGATGTGCTCTCTTTTTGACATCATGAACATCTTCATGTTCTATTGGACATTCGTCGTTTTCATGCTCGTCTTCTAGTGTGTTCTCTTGTCGCATTCTTAGTCTAGTTTGTGCTTCGTCAAAATTTACTTTGAAGCCATCAAACTCTGGACCATCAACACAGGCAAATTTAACTTTTCCATCTATTTCAACTCTACAAGCACCACACATTCCTGTTCCGTCAACCATGAGAGGGTTCAGACTCACTATCGTGGGGATTTCTAGTTTTTTAGTCATGATTGTTGCATATTTCATCATTATCATCGGACCTATAGCAACTGCTTGTGTAAACTCTCTACCCTCTTTCAATACTAAACTTTTCAAAACATCTGTAACATTTCCATGCATTCCATGTGAGCCATCATCTGTGCACACATGTACATTTGGTGTAAATTTTTTAAACTCTTCTTCAAGTATGAGTAAATTTTTTGAGCGAGCACCAAGTATTATATCCATTTTCAATCCATTCTCGTGAAACCATTTTACCTGTGGATGAATAGGAGCAGCTCCAACGCCACCTGCGATAAATACAAAATGTTCATTTTTTAATTTTTCTATATCATCATTTAGAAACTCACATTGTTGACCAAGTGGTCCAACAACATCTTCAAAAAAGTCGCCTATCTCAGCTTTCTCCATATCTTTTGTGCTTTCACCAACAATTTGAAATATGATATTTACACTTCCTCTTTCTTTATCATAATCACAAATTGTCAGAGGAATTCTCTCTGCAAATTCATCTAATTTTACTATCAAAAATTGTCCTGGCATTGCTTTTTTTGCAACCATTGGTGCCTCTATATCCATAGAAACTATTGTTGATGATAGATATTTTTTACTCAATACTTTATACATTCTATTTCCCCTTTTTTATTCCAAATGTAAATCCCTCTTTAACCCTCTTAATCAATTCAGGCACAACATCATTGTAATCTCCTACGAGTCCAAAATCAGCGTTTGAAAATATACTTTCATTAGGATGAATATTTATCGCTATGATTGTTTCAGACTCTTTCATTCCTGCGATATGTTGAATTGCTCCGGATATACCAATAGCAATATATACTTTTGGTCTTACTGTTTTTCCTGTTTGTCCAACTTGTCTTGCATATTCACTGATTCCCATATCTACCATAGGTCTGCTAGAAGCATATTCTGCGTTGATTCCTTGCTCTTTTAGAGCATTTGTTAGCTCTTTTATTAGCATCATATCATCGCCCGCAGTTCCTCTTCCGCCAGAAACTATAATATCTGCTTCAAAGATATTTGCCAATCCACCATCTCCTCTAACAGTCTTTATAATTTCAGTAACAAAATCATCATCTTCTAGTTTTGGCTTAAAATTTGAGACTGTACCTTTTAAATTCTCATCTCTCTTTGGTACTTCAAAAGTGCCGGCTCTTGCTGTTGAAATTTGCGGACAGTGAAAACCCAGAATTGTAGCTAGTTTAGATTCTCCATAGGTCGGTCTTCTTGATTCAAGTATAGGAGCAAATACTTTTTTATTTTTTCTATCAATGTGTTCGCCTATCTCTAAACCTGTACAATCTGCCGTAACCCCACTTTGAGTCTTTACCGCCGTTCTAGGGGCTAGTTCTCTTCCAGCTGTAGTTGCTGCAAAAAGGGTTATTTCAGGATTATATTTTTCTATAACCTGTGCAAAAATAGATGAAAACGGCAATATTCTATACTCTTCCAATCGTTCATCATTAACAACTATGACTTCATCGCTGCCATGGTATATCAACTCTTGAGCTAAATTTTCTACATTGTGACCAATGAGAAGTGTTCTTACTTTAGTACCCTTTTCTAGTGAATTTGCCAAATTTTTTGCAGGAGTTAAAAGCTCTAGTGATGGTCTAGTTATCTTGCCATTTGCTAATTCTGCCCATGTGAGAATTCCACTAGCCCCTTCTCTGAAGTCCACTCTTTCATAACCCTCTGGTGCAACTTTTGCTTTTGCCTCTTTTTTTTCTACTTTTTGCAGAGTATTTTTACCAGATTTTATATTTGTTATTAAACTTTCAACTTGCAAAGAGACGCTATCTCCTTTACTCATTATGACAGGTGCTCTTTCGCTTTTTATATTTACAACTTTTGCAACAATAGTCGGTGATCCAGATAGTCCAATCTTCTCATCGCTTAGATTTATATCCTCAACACTTAGTATTTTTACTTCTGTATTTTTTGCTTTAACTGCGCCTACTAGGCTTGGTCTTCTAGGAGGAATGCCTGTAGGTGTTAGTGATAGGGTACAAGGTTTAGGGAGTTTTAATACTTGATATCCACCCTCAATAATTCTTTTTGCAATCACATGACCATCTTTATACTCTACATGTTCTATGAAAGTAGCCTGTGGTATATCTAAATTTTGAGCAACTTGGGATGGAACATGAGCTGTATCTCCATCACTTGTTTGACGACCGGCTACTATAATAAAATCTTCATTTGCCCCTTTGCCAAACCCCAAGTGTTTTATCATTGTGGATATGGCAAGTCCTGTTGCAAAAGTATCAGACCCACCAAGTTTTCTGTCCGATAGAAGATATGCTTCGTCATATCCCATAGATATTGCCTTCTTAAGTGATTGCTCAAAAGATGGAGGTCCCATTGAACAAACAATCAACTTTGCATCTTTAAGCATGGATTTTAGTTGTAAACCGGCTTCTAGTGCAAATGAGCAATCTATATTTATAATTGATTTTGCTTTTGTTCTGTCCATCAGACCATCTTCTCCCATCCTCATTTGAGTTGGAAGTGGTACTTGCTTCATTAGGCTTATTATTGTTGTCATTTCTCTTTACTCCATTTACATATTTTGATATTGCGGGCCGTCACCACCATAAGGTGGGTTCCATGTTATCGCATCGTTGGGTGTTTTTATATCACAGGTTTTACAATGTATGCAATTTTCTGCGTGTATCTTCAAGCTTCTTTTTCCACTCTTATCAATATGTTCTTCATAAACTGCTGCGGGACAAAAATACTGACATGGCATACCATATTGATTTATATTGATTTGTGAGAATTTATTAATGTCTCTTACTACTAGATGGGTTGGTTGCTCCTCATCATGGTGTGTATTTGAGTAAAAAACACTACTGTCTTTATCAAATGTTAATTTTTTATCAAATTCCAGCTTTCCTGCAAATCTCTCTTTGAAGGGTTTGTTTTTGAAGTCTGATAACTTGCTAGTGCTTAAACTATCCTTTGGCAGGTGAGGTGTTAATAGGCAAAAACCATTTGTTATAAGTTGCACACCAAATTTAAAACCACCTACAAAAAGACCTTCGCTCATAACTGCCCTAAAATTTCTTACTGGATATAGCTCTTTTTTGATTCGACTTTTATCTATTAGTTTTTTATACAAGGACAATCTAGCTTCACTGAAATCATTGGCTTTTAATGCCTCATATGCAGTTTGAGCTGCACACATTCCTGAAGTTAGACCAAGATGTACCCCTTTGAGTGCCGGCATCGCAACAAAACCACCACTGTCTCCTACTATCAAGAGATTATCTGTATATAGTTTTGATATACAGTTCCATCCACCCTCAGGGATAGTTTTGGCTCCATATTGGGTAAGTGTCCCACCCTCTAGTATATTTCTTAAAAATGGATGTTGCTTCCAAATTTGCATAAGGGCGTGAGGATCAAGTGTCGGATCTTCATAGTCAAGACCTATGGCAAATCCTAGCTCAACTCTATTGTCGCCCAAGCCATATATAAAACCACCTCCAAACTCTTTACTCTCTAAAGGATATCCAAAGGTATGATAGACTTCACCTTTTTTTATAGCATCATCTTTGATAGTCCAAATCTCTTTAACGCCTATGGAGTATAGCTGTGGATTTGAGTTTGCACGAAGAGCAAATTTAGTTTTGACTTTTTTCGCCAAAGATCCTCTGCTTCCCTCTGCCAAAACTATAAGCTTTGCAAAAACAGTGCTTCCCTCTTGAAAGTTTTTTAGTTTCTCTCCATTTTTATCTATACCAGTATCTACACATTTTGCGCCAATAACTTTATTGTCTTTATAAATCAAATCACTTATTGCAAAACCGGGGTATATTTCAACTCCTTTTTTTATTGCTGTATCTGCTAAATATTTGCATATTTTTGATAATGAAACAATCTTGTTTCCTATGTTATTCATATATGGCGGATGAAAGGGCAGGGGTGAAGAAGTTTGCTGAGTTAGTCTTATGGTGTCATCACTGATAACCTCACACTCTATTGGTAAATTTTCAAACTCTTCTTTGTTTAGCAGTTCTTTGAATGCTTGTTCTTTAATGAGCGTACCAGAGAGGATGTGTGATCCAACTTCTTGCCCTTTATCTACAACCATAATTCGCTTTTTTTCGCCATCTTTATTTAGTAGATTCGCAAGATGTATTGCAGTGCTTAAACCGGAGGGCCCAGCTCCTACTATAAGGACATCTACTTCAAGTTTATTGTTCTCTTTCATAATATTTCTCCATTTCTTTCAACTTCAGGAGAATATTATCGAAAATTTATGAAAAACAGGTCTAATAGAGTGAAAAAAAGTGGATTTTTTACTAAAAGTGTGTCGTTTAGTAACTATCTTGAGATATATAAAAAAGATATAAAACTCATAAAT
>JALVAU010000032.1 GCA_027011025.1 Campylobacteraceae bacterium
GGAATCGGGATATTGAACATCATAATTATAAAACTCATGGCACTCAATGCTCCTATGAGAGGCAGAGTCTCTTCGTTTAACGATGCCTTCAATCTCTTAAAACCATATACCCATAACGGAACAGCCGCGGCATAAGCTATAACAACCGTTGAGGGTGAAAGATAACCATCAGGTATGTGCATATCTACTCTCCTTGATTTAAAAACTGACCATATTTAAAATATGCAGAACAAGCACCCTCACTTGATACCATACAAGAGCCCATAGGAGTGTTTGGTGTGCAAGCTTTGCCAAAGACTTTACAGTTATAAGGCTTGGCATTTCCTTTGAGTATATCTCCACATATACACAATTTATGGTCATCAATCTGCTCTTTTGGCAAAATATCATCAAATACAACTTCTGCATCAAATCTCGCATACTCATCTTTTAATTTCAAAGCACTATTGGCTATATCTCCTATGCCTCTCCATCTAAAGTGGCTTCTCTTCTCCATATATCTGTTTATCAAATTTTGAGCTTTGGTATTACCCTCTTTTGAGACTGCTCTTTTATATTGATTTTGAACTTCACATCTTCCTTTATTGAATTGTCTAACCAACATCAAGATGGCCTCCATCACATCAACCGGCTCAAATCCGGCTACTACTATCGGTGTTTTGTATTTTTCTACAATCGGCTCAAATATACCATAGCCTGTGATGACACTCACATGTGAAGGCCCTAAAAAGGCATTTATCCTAGAGTCGCCTCCTGACATAATCGCTTCAATCGGCTCAGGAACCAATACATGATTGATATGAAAATATAAATTTTTCATATCAAGCTTTATGGCTTGTTCTATCATAACTGCTGTCATAGGAGTAGTAGTCTCAAACCCTATGGCAAAAAATACGACTTTTTTTTCAGGGTTATCTTGTGCAATTTTTATGATATCTAGCGGAGAGTATAGTGATCTTATATCTTTTCCATCAGCTCTTAATTTTTGCAAGCTTGTCTTGCTTCCGGGAACTCTTATCATATCCCCTAGCGTTGCTAAAATCACATCTTTTTGACTTGCTAATGCGATGGCATGATCTATCCTCTCTTTTGGCATTATACACACCGGGCACCCCGGGCCGTGTATAAACTCTATGAGATTGGGCAAAATCTGCGGTAAGCCGTACTTCATGATCGTATGGGTATGTCCACCGCAAACTTCCATGACATTTATCTTCTCTTTGCACTCCTGCTTTATCAATTTTGCCAAGGCTTTTATGTGCTCGGGATTTCTAAAGCCCTCTATCAAATCAAGTTGCATAGTTTGCATCTCCCTCGCTTGGGTCTATCTCTTCGCTGTTCATCTTGGCAACAATCTCATCATACACCTTTATACTCTCAAGTGCCTCTTCTTGACTTATTTTATTCATAGCAAATCCTACATGAATCAAAACAAAGTCCCCAACACTGACAGGCTCACCTATCAAATCAAGAGTAACCTCTCTTTTAACACCCATGGTATCAACTGTTGCCATATTGTTTTCATCTATTTTAATCACTTTTGATGGTATAGAGAGACACATTATCTCATCTCCTTTTTAAATCTTATCCAATCAGCTACTCTTTTTATGCTATTTTTATCATTTATATTTACATCCAAGATATCTACATTTGGCTTCAATGCTCTTGCACTCTTTTTCTCCTCTTCTAAATCATACTTAAAATACGGCAAAAGATCTGTTTTGGTAAATAGTATCAAATCTGCTTTTCTAAACATCACAGGGTATTTGGCTATCTTATCTTCTCCCTCGGGAATACTTACTAAAACTATATTTAGATGAGTTCCTACATCATAACTAGCTGGGCAGACAAGATTGCCTACATTTTCAACAAAACAGACATCTATGGCTTCCAAATCCAATTTGTGAAGTGCTTTGTGCACCATAAATGCATCCAAATGACAAGCTGAACCTGTTTGGATCTGCTGTGCATCTATACCCTTCTTTTTGAGCCTGTCGGCATCTCTGTTTGTCTCCAAATCTCCCTCTATAACCCCAAATTTAAAATCGTCCTCATCTGCTAGATACTCTAAAAGTGTAGTTTTGCCACTTCCGGGACTACTCATAAGATTTATGCCTAGCACACCATGAGACTCCAAATGTGCTCTGTTGTGCTCTGCTTCATGATCGTTTTTATCTAAAATTTTAGTAATCACATCTATGGTTTTTTTGTCATTTAGCTGAGGATTGTCATGAAGATGATCGTGACTGTGATGGTGGTGGTGTTTATGCTCACTCTCGTGGTCTGTTATACTGCATCCGCAATCTGCACACATATTTTTTCCTTTTTAACTGACCTTACACACTATATCACATCATCAGTGAATTTTAAGGCGTATGAGTACGAGGCGGTTTTGCTTTGGCATAGCCTTAGCTATGTTAAAGTAAAACCAACGAAGTAATCATATGCCTTAAAACTCACCCGTAGGGCAAACAAGAAAGAGGCATATTGCTTCGTTGGAAAGCTTTCAGTATAGCTTAGGCTATGCCAAAAACTTTCCGCCTCGCACTATACCTCTTTCTTATTTGCTGATGATGCGATATAGTGCGTAAGGTCAGTTATGAATGAATTATTATTCATAATTCTACTTACTCTAAACTAAAAGCAGAGTTAATTTATCTATTTCTTATATATTTTTGGTACCATTTCGATATGAAATGTCCAAAATGCAACAGTCCAAAACTCTACAAACTAAAATCAAATCAACTTAAGTGCTCTACATGTAGAGCTAAATTTAGCCCTGATAAAATCAATAGAGACCTAAACATAATCAAAGTCTTTTGCGATAATCTCACCATAAAAGAGGCATCTTTGACACTTGGCTTGAACTATATAACCGTAAAAAAAAGATACGATTTGTTTAGAAAACTTGTAGCTATATTTTTAGAAGACAAATACAAAGAAAAAGAGACGATAGAGTATGATGAGTATATATATCTTGAAAAAAGTAAAAAAAGGATAGATAAAAATATATTTGACGCACAAAATTTTCTCACTTTTCACTACGAAGATAAAGTTTACAATCTGCTTATGCCAAATCTTAACAGATACAAAGAACAGTTTTTGGAAGATGGGGTAGATAGACCATATTTTAATGAATTTTCCAAGTTTATGGTATTTAACAAAATTGCCAAAATACAAAATAGAGATAATTTGATAACAAAATTTTGGGTATTTTTTGAGAGATCAATCACAAAATACAAAGGTATAAAAAATGAAAATTTTTTCTACTACCTAAAAGAGATAGAGTTTAAATTTAACTACAAAAAAGAGGCTCAAGAAAAGATACTCATCAAGCTCTACATGTAGAGCTTATTTATTACTCCACCGACTAAATACACCAATTTTTGAAAAACAAATACTTGGTGAGATGTGAACAGAAAAATTTGCAGGACTAGTTGTGACTAATTCAAGAATTTTTCTGTTTGCAGATTGCCAAGTATCTGTTTTCCCTTCGGGTGCTTTAGTTTTGCCCATATACTTCGTTAGATTTATTCAACTTAGGCTTAGCTAAGCCTTCATAAATCTGCCTCGTCTATGAACAAAACTAAAACATCAAAAGTTGGTGTATTTAGTCGGTGGAGTAATAAGATACCCATAAAGTTGTCCTAGTGCGATACCGCTGTCGTTTATGGGTGTTTTTTGTGGGAAATATATGTTTTTTTGTTTTGATTGCTTTAGTATCTTCTCTAGTATTGTTCGGTTTTGAAAAACCCCACCTCCGAGGGCGATATCCAAATCATATCTATTTGAAATTTTAAAAAACAGATCAACCAATCCATTTATAAACTTTGTGGCTATCAGGCTTGGATTTTTATCTTCTAGCATTTGGGCAAATATATGTTTATATCTAATGATCTCCCCATCAAGATAAAATTCATAACTTTGATTGATACCCTCATCATACAGACTCTCGATGATAAGCCCACTTTCTCCATCATATGTAACACTCTCGCAGACTCCACTAAAAACTGCGACTGCATCAAAGATTCTACCGACAGAGGTACATTTGATGGCGTTTATACCTTTTTTATGCATCTGTTTAAGGATTGTAAATTCATTTTTATCAAACAAATCTACAAAGTTT
>JALVAU010000033.1 GCA_027011025.1 Campylobacteraceae bacterium
AAAACTAAGAGTTCCGCTTACAAATACAAAATCATTACTGTTGACTCTATATGTACCGCAAGTTAAGGTTTTCCCCTGTTCGTAGGCATTTATGATATCTCTTTGGTTTTGTGCTACCCTTTGAGTGTAGCTTGTATAGAGCCAGCCTGCAATAAAAACCAAAGCTAAAGAGATGATGATATATATCTTTACACTCTTTTGGAGTCTGTGTTTTTTTGATACAAGAATTATTAGAACCGCTAAGATAAGCAGAAGAAGAAGGACTATTTGCACTTTATGCTCCCCTTAATTGGTAAGTTATATCCCCTGCACCAAATCCTATAACCAAACCTTCATCTAGACTCTTTAGCACTTTTTTATCTTGTATGATATCAAGAGATCTTTCCTCTTTTTTTATATTTTGAGCAAAGATTGGATCATATTTTTTAAACTCTTTTTGAAAATCTATCTCTATCTCCTCTTCTCCGGCACTCCAAACAGGAAGGATTATAAGTCTGTGAACATCTGAAAAACACTCTACAAAACCTTTAAGGTTATCATGAGTTCTTGTATATTTATGGGGTTGCCATATAGCAGTTATCTTTTTCAATCCCATCAATTTTGCATATTTTTTAGCAGAATTCATCGTAGCTCTTATCTCTGTCGGATGGTGTCCATAGTCATCTATCAAAGCAAAATCACTATTTTTTTGGATAATATCAAATCTTTTTTTAATGCCTCTGTAATTTTTTAACCTCTCTTTTGTGCTTTGCAAATCTCTCTCACTCAAACTTGCCAAAATCGCCAAAGATGCGTCTAGCGCTATATGTTCGCCTATCCCCCAAACCTCAAAACTTCCTAAATCTTTTAGGTTAAATGAGGTAAAAGGCTCACCATTTTTGATGATAGTTTTAATATCCTTTATATCACGACTCGGATATAGTCTTATCGCCTCCATATCATCAAGCGTACAGAGAAAACTATCTTCTGCATTTATCACTCTGATAGTGGCACTTCTTAAAAACTGTTTGTATGCACCGTAAAATCTTTTCAAATCATAATTATAGTACTCCATGTGTTCTGGTTCAGCATTTGTGACTACGGCGACATAAGGGTTTGAGTTTAAAAAACTCTCATCACTCTCATCTGCTTCAAATATGATATTGTTACTCACTTGATAGTGCATATTTGTATCAAATTGCTTACTTTCAGCTCCGATAATAACACTTCCCTCAACCATAGATGCTAACATCGCACTTGTAGTGCTCTTTCCATGAGCTCCACAAGTCGCAAAAACTCTCCTATCCTTTAGTATAAAAGGTAAGGCATCCTTTCGTGACAGTGTTAATATACCCCTTTTTCTAGCCTCTATTAACTCTGGATTATCATCTTTTACTACTGCTGTGTATATCACAATATCTTGATTTTGGATATTTTTTTGGTGATGCGGGACATCTACTTTTATCCCCTCTTTTATCAATTTTTTTGTAATTTTTGTCTCTCTTATATCCGAGCCACTTACCTCAAATCCCTCTTTTTTAAGGTATAGGGCAAGTGCTGAGAGTCCTATGCCACCAATTCCTACAAAATGGATATATTTCATATTATTGTCCCCTCTGCCCATAAATGCAACTTTAAGATTTTGTGCCCTTTTGAGGAAAAATTTATGGGCAGATTCCTCGCCACTGTTGCACGAGCTGTCGCTCTGTAATATTTCATATTTTAATTTCTCTCTTTGATAAAATTGCCTATTTGGATCAAGGCTTCTTTGGTTTTCTCATTGTCTTCAACTAGTGCTATACGAACATAAGCACTTCCTATTCCCTCTCTTCCTAGGAAGCTTCCGGGCAATACTTTTATATTTTTCTCTTTATATAGTTTTTTTGTAAACTCTAAATCATTTTCTACTTTTAGCCAAACATAAAATGTTGCCCTACTCTTTTCTACGCTCAAAATATCGCTTGCTAATTGTAGATTTTTTCTATAAATTTCTCTTGATTTCTCTACATGCTCTTCATCGCTCCATGCAAGTGAAGCCGCGTATTGTAGCGGGAGAGGAACTGCTACTCCCACATATGTTCTATATTTTAAGTACTCCTTTAAAATAGAACTATCACCTGCTATGAATCCAGATCTAAGTCCTGGAGCACTACTTCTTTTTGAGATAGAATTGATAACCAACACATTTTTAAAGCTCTCATTTCCGGCCATGATACTAGCTTGCAAGAGTGACGGTTGTGGCTCATCGCTGTATATTTCACTATAACACTCATCATTTAACAAAACAAAGTTATATCTTAGAGCTAACTCTACCCATTTGGATAGTTCATCCAGAGTCATAGTTGATGCTGTTGGGTTATTTGGAAAATTTAAAATTACTAAATTTGCCTCTTTAAGTCTCTCATCACTGATATCAGGCTTAAAATCGTTCTCTTTTGTTAAATCAAGATAGATGATATCAGCCCCACACATTTGGGCCGCACCTTCATATATCTGATAGAACGGGTTTGTAAAAGCTATCTTTGGATTAGATATATCAAAAAGTAAAAATTGTGGAAAATTAAACAAAACTTCCCTTGTACCAAAGGTTGGTATAAGCTCATCATCTCCTAGTTTTACACCAAATCTATTTTTGACAAATTTTAGTTGGGCATCTTTTAGATATTTTTCACCCGCCGTTTTTGGATATTTTTTTAGTAAATCTGTGCTTTTCTTTAATCCCTCTTGTATAAAGTTAGGTGTATGAAACTGCGGTTCTCCTATGGTTAGCACCCTAGGAGGAAATTCGCAAGAGGGCTCTATATCCTTTAATAACTCACTCAATTTTTCAAATGGGTATTTTTCAAATTTCAATCTTTTTTCTCCATATCATCTTTATCCATCATTGTTGCCACAACTATAAGCCCAATCAAAAATAGAATAACTACTGCAATAAAAAAATATGACACTAGTTTTTACTTTTTGAAGGAGTAGGCATTTTAAATTTTTGTGTTAACATTTCACCCTCTTTGTCTATATATAAATAGTACATCAAATCTTTTTTTACACTAAGCCCCGCTAGATATCTCAGTGCCAAATTTGCCTGTAGTGAAGCTATATGCATTACAATTGGTGCTGCTATCCCTGAAGGCTCTTTTTTAAATACCTTCATCGCTTTAAAATTGCTACTATCAAAAAAACAGACTTGACCGTTAAACTCTTCTACCGCACCATATATCCATGGTGTTTTATGCTCCCTTGCATATTTATCTATCTGCTCCCTAGCAAAAAGATTATCCGTTCCATCTATCAAAAGATCAACTCTTATATCTTTTGTTATAAACTCTTCAAAACTCTGTGTATGCACATAAGTTTTGACAAAAGGGCATCTATCCTCTAATACTTTGCCTACAACCCGAGCTTTATATTTTCCCTCATCGCCTGTCTTAAAAGCTATTTGTCTATGGATATTATGTGTGCTTACTTCATCAAAATCAACCAAATGTACATGCCCAATTCCGCAACTTCCTAGAGATATTGCCAAGGAGCTTCCAAGTCCACCACAGCCTATAATGGCTATACTTCTTTCTTGTAAACTCTCTTGGGTGCCTTCTCCCCAAAGTTGCACTTGTCTATGGAAATACTCCATCATATCATATCTCTTTTTGTTAAATCTCTTTTCCATCCCCATAACTTTTTTGCATCTAAAACCTCTTGCTTGTCTATATCACAAAGAAGAATCTCTTCTTTGTGCCCCAAACTAAGGACTATCTCTCCAAAAGGGTTAACAAGCTTACTATGCCCGTAAAATGTCCAAGAGAGTTTTTTGTCACTATAACTTCCAACCCTATTTGCCCTTAAAATATACATAGAGTTCAAAAATGCTCTCATTTTCAATAACTCTTGCCATCTTTGCGATGAATCAAAAGTTGAAGATGAAGGCATCAATACTACATCAACATTTTTACTCATGGCTTCTAGCCAGACAGGGTCAAAATGTGCTTCAAATCCACTTATAATTGCAAATTTTATCCTGTTTAATGTAAAAGTCGGGATACTATAAGGGGCTATTTGGTTATCAAAAAATTTCTCTTCATTCCAATGTCTGTAGTTTATCAAAAATTGTTGATGATAGTAGTGAACACTTTTGGGTGAAAATTTTGCAACAGATTTTATAAGTTTGTTGTTTTTTACTAGAACAATAGGAGCAACTATGCTTAGATTGTACTTCTTACATAAGGACTTTAAGACTTTTATTTTATGATTTGTCTGCTCCTTTATCATAAGAGTTGGTGTCACTTCCAACTCTTTAAAAAAACTATTTAGCGCGTACTCGCTAAGTAAAATCAGCTCTACTCCCTTATTTTCACAAATTCTAAAATAGTAATCAAGTTTTGCTTCGCTCATAGGAAGAGTTGAGAGTTGTAAAGCTGCTAATTTCACACCTTCTCCTCTTCTATTTGTAATTTTTCATACTCTAGTTTCGCATCTTCTATCATTTTAGTTGCATCATTTAGTATAGAAACACCTTTTTTATACTCTTTCATAGCATCTTTGAGTGCGATACTAGGATCACTTAACTTTTCTAAAATCTCTTTTGCTTTTTTTAACTTATCTTCAAAGCTTATCTCTTCACTCATTTTTCCAATGCCTTTCTTATATAAAAATCAAATTTATCATACTCTACCAAAAAAGCATCATGTCCATAGCTACTATCAACACAATGATAATCCACACTATTTCCACGCCCCATATCTCTTAGAGTATCTCTTATAGCTATCATCTCACTCGGCATAAAAAGCATATCCCCTCTAAAAGCAACTAATGTCATCTTTGCTTTTATATTTTTTAAAGAGTCACTCAAAGAGTCATAATTTCTTGAAGCATCAAAGATATTCATAGCCTTTATGATATATATATAGCTAAGTGGGTCAAATCTTTTTGCAAAATTGTAGCCATTATACTCCATATATCTCTCTACTTGAAATCTACCAAAAAGCTCGTACAGACCATCTGTTTCCACATAATTTCTACCAAATTTTTGGTTCATAGAGTCTGGACTTAAGAAGCTTATATGTCCGGCCATTCTGCCGATTGCAAAGCCGCTTAGGGGTAACTCTTCATAATCCTCTTTTTTATAATTTCCATCTTTAAATCTTGGGTCTTTAACTATCCCCTCCATAGCCAGCTTATTAAAAGAGATGGCCCATGGACTTGTAGCGTAAGTCGAAGCTAACATGATAATTTTATCAGTAAATTCTGGGTATTCAACACCAACACAAAGAGCTTGCATACCCCCTAGTGAACCACCTATTACCGCATAAGCTTTCTCTATGCCTAATCTTTTAAAAAGACTCATTTGAGCACGAACCATATCGCTTATAGTAATGACGGGAAATTTCAACCTAAGAGGAGGCATACCTTTTTTGGTTGAAGTAGTTGGAGAGCTAGAACCAAAACAACTCCCTAAAATATTAACACAAATTACAAAATACTTTGTAGTATCAAGTATCTTATCATCTCCTATAAGAGGATCCCACCAACCGGCTTTTGAATCCCCTTCATACTTTCCTGCAGCATGATGTGAGCCTGTAAGTGCATGAAAAACAACTATAGCATTTGATTTGTCTTGGTTTAGCTCTCCATAAGTCTCATAGGCTTGTGTATAGCCCTCTATGATACGACCACTCTCAAGGTATAGTTGCTCATCAAAATATTCGCTTGATGTGAAAATTTTCATCAATTCACTCTATAATTTGGTGCCTCATGCGTAATTATGACATCATGTACATGGCTCTCTTTTAACCCTGCACTAGTTATCTCTACAAATTCGGCTTTGCGTTGATAATCAGCTATATCAACCCCACCAACATAACCCATAGACGATCTAAGTCCTCCTGCAAGCTGATGAATTACATCTTTTATAGAACCTACCAAAGGAACTCTACCTTCTATACCCTCAGGAACCAACTTATCTGTTGCAGTTCCCTCTTGGAAATACCTATCTGTACTGCCTTTTGTCATAGCGCCAATACTTCCCATACCTCTATAAGTTTTGTATTGTCTTCCTTGATAAGTTATGATTTCACCCGGACTCTCTACGGTTCCTGCCAACAAACTTCCAATCATAACTGAACTAGCTCCTACGGCTAAAGCTTTAGCTAAATCTCCAGAATATTTTATACCACCATCTGCTATTATCGGTACTTCATTTGCTTTTCCAGCACTGCTACACTCATCAATAGCTGAGATTTGAGGAACTCCGACACCTGCGACTATTCTAGTAGTACAGATACTTCCCGGTCCGATTCCAACTTTTACAGCATCTGCTCCAGCCTCTATGAGTGCGAGAGTTGCCTCTTTTGTGGCGATATTGCCTGCTATTATATCAACACTCAAAGCCTCTTTTATCTTTCTTACCGTATCTATTATGCCTTTTGAATGTCCATGAGCCGAATCAAGCACCAAAACATCTACGCCTGCTTCAACAAGAGCGGTTGCACGATCTAATTGACCCACACCAATCGCAGCTCCGACTCTAAGTCTTCCAAATTCATCTTTATTTGCATTTGGATACTCTTTTCTTTTTTTCAAATCTTTTATAGTAATCAAGCCTTCTAGCTTATTATTTTTCCCGACAACCGGAAGCTTTTCAACTTTATTTGTTTTAAAAATTTCTTCTGCTTGATCAAGCGTAGTCCCTTTTGAAACTGTGATAAGAGGCATAGGAGTCATCACCTCACCCACTTTCTTATCATATTTTGTTTCAAATCTAAGGTCTCTGTTTGTTAATATTCCTATCAGTGTATTTTCATCATTTACAACCGGCACCCCTGATATTCTGAATTCACTCATCAAATCAAGAGCTTCTTGTACCGATGAGTCAAAATGTACGGAGATCGGATCTATGATTATCCCACTCTCACTCTTTTTTACTCTTCTAATCTCTCTAGCCTGAGACTCTATATCCATATTTTTATGTATGATTCCAATTCCACCCAATCTTGCCATCATAATAGCAGCTCTATGTTCAGTAACAGTATCCATGGCCGCTGAAACCAAAGGGATATTTAACGATATATTTTTGGTTAATTTTGTTTTTAAACTTACTTGCTTTGGAAGAACCTCAGAATATTTTGGTACCAATAGAACATCTTCAAATGTCAAAGCTCTTTTACGAATTTTCATATTTACTCTCTCCCTTTTAATTCTCTCTCTAGGCTTAATGCTCCATCAAACAACTCTTGCTCACCATATGCTTTTGCTATCAATTGCCCGCCTATTGGCAGATTTTGAAAATTTTTACCAAGAGGAACTGAAATTCCCGGTAATCCTGCAAGATTCAAAGAGATAGTATAAGCATCACTGAGATACATCTCAAGCGGATCTTTCTTACTCCCAAATTCAAATGCCGGTGTTGGAGCAACAGGTGCAAATATCAAATCTGCTTCTTTAAAAATCTCTTCATACTGATGCTTTATCAAATGTCTTGCTTTTTGAGCTTTTATATAATAAGCATCATAGTATCCGCTACTAAGTACAAAAGTCCCTAATAAAATCCTTCTTTTTACCTCTTCTCCAAAACCATAGCTTCTGCTATTTAGATACATATCCTTTAAATTATCACTTGCTTGTCTATTTCCATATCTTACACCATCATATCTGCTAAGATTTGCACTCGCTTCTGCTGTTGCAATGATATAGTAGGTGGCTATGTCGTATTTTGTATTTATAAAATCTTTGTAGATGATTTTGTGTCCTGCCTTCTGAAGGGCTTTAATCCCATCTGTCATCTTTTCTCTAACATCCTCACTAGCCTCTTCAAAATAGTTTTTTATCACAGCTATTGTCATCTTTCTATCAGGATTTAGAGAGTCTGATACTTTTTTGTGTGCCATATTTGCACTAGTTGAGTCGTGACGGTCATGACCTGCGATTATATCATACAGTATAGCCGCATCTTGGACATTTTGTGTTAAAGGACCAATTTGATCAAGTGAACTTGAGTATGCACCAAGTCCATATCTGCTTACTTTTCCATAAGTTGGTTTCATTCCGACACACCCGCAAAAAGATGCCGGCTGTCTTATGCTTCCGCCTGTATCACTTCCAAGGGCTGCGATGGCGATACCGCCTGCCACTGCTGCCGCACTTCCGCCACTGCTACCTCCAGGAACTCTTGAGAAATCGTGAGGATTTTTGGTAACTCCATAAAATGAGTTTTCAGTTGAGCTGCCCATAGCAAATTCATCCATATTTGTTCTTCCAAACGGTGCTAATCCACTATCTAGTAGATTGTTAATAACCGTTGCATTATATGGTGCCTTGTATCCTTGAAGTATATTTGATCCAGATGTTACTTCCCATCCGTTTACCTGAATATTATCTTTGATAGCAATAGGAATACCAAAGAGATATTCAGAGATTTCACTATTTGTCAACTGTTCGACATATGCGCCTATCTCTTTTTTGTCTTCTATCTCTCTTCTTAAATCATCTCTGATATCCTCTATCTCTCCACTAGGCAGAGTTAGAGCTTCTTTCAAAGTTATCAATTTTTATCCTTTCTTATTTTTACCAAGATTATACCAATAGCAATTAGTACAAAAATTGCACCTATTGTTTGGAAAATAAATTTTAAACTTATTGGCTCACTTAGCATCACTACTACAACTTGTTTTTACTTTTTCACCTTTGCACCTTCCGCAAAGATCATCTTCTTTTTTTGCTCTATATTTCCAACATCTTGGACACTTGTATCTTTTTGCAAAATATATCTTAAATTCATCTTCTCTAACTCTAAATGTAGTTATTGGATTATCTTGCGATGAACATATGATATTACTAACCGTAAACCAATCTTCCCCATCGGCATTGCTCAGTTTTTTAAGCTCATTTGAGTCTGAAAAAAGCACCAACTCCAGAGTTGATTTTATCTTTTTATCTTTTTTAAGAGTGTCAACGATCTCAAAAAATTTCTCTCTAGCCTCCATCATATACTCTTCATCAAAAGGCATATCGATTTTTGGTAACTCTTCATACTCCAAATCAAATACACTTTGACACTCACCTTTGATAGTTTTTGGAGCATGCTCTAGTATCTCATCGACACTATAAGTCAAAATCGGAGCATAAAGTGCCAACATACTTCTAGCAATGAGAGCCATAGCACTCTGGGAAGATTTTCGGCTAATCGAGTCTTTCTCATCACAGTAGAGTCTATCTTTTGAAATATCAAGATATATACCACTTAGATGATTTGTTACAAAGTAATTTAAAAGAGACAAACCTTTTGCAAAATCATACTCTCTAAAAGCCTCTTTTGTTTGGGCAAAAACCACCCCTGCCCTATATAGTATCCACCTATCTATCGGTGAGAAATTTTCTAAATTTTCTAAATTTTCTAAATCATTTACATTTGCAAGCAAGAATCTAAATGTATTTCTAATCTTCCTGTACTGCTCGCTTATCTGCTTTAAAATTCCATCACTTATCTTCAAATCTGTTGTATATTCACTCACGCCAACCCATAGGCGAAGTATCTCTACTCCATACTTTTTAGCTATATGGCTAGGGGCGATAACATTACCTTTAGATTTACTCATCTTCTCACCCTTCTCATCTACCGTAAATCCATGAGTAAGTATCTTCTTGTATGGGGCAATACCGTTATTTGCCGTACTGACTAATAGTGAGCTTTGAAACCAGCCTCTGTGTTGGTCGCTTCCTTCAAGATACATAGATGCCGGATAATCACCTGCATCATAATCGCTTGATTCTAGTACGGCTCTCCAAGTGCTACCGCTATCAAACCAAACATCGAGTATATCCATCACTTTTTCAAGATTTTTACTCTCATAGCCACTTTTCGGAACAAGCAGATCTTCTATCTCCAAATCCCACCAAGCGTCAGCCCCTTTTTCTTCAAAAATATCAGCTATATAATTGGTCACTTTTTCATCAAAAATCGGCTCTTTGGTTGTTTTGTCTCTAAAAAATGCGATAGGAACTCCCCAGTCTCTTTGTCTTGAGATACACCAATCAGGTCTGTTTTCTATCATAGTACCCAATCTTTTTATACCGGTTTGAGGATAAAATCTTACACCATTTAACTCATCCATCGCCATTTGTCTAAGACTCTCTTTATCATCATCTTTCTTGTCCATGGCTACAAACCACTGTTTTGTAGCTCTGTAGATTATCGGCTTATGAGTTCTCCAGCAAAATGGATATGAGTGGGTAAATTTTGAAACTTTAAGCAGTGAATCTCCTAGCAATTCTAAAATTTTCTCGTTTGATTTAAAAACATGCTCTCCAACAAAACTAGAAGCATCAGGAAGTAAAGACTCTCTTACGACGGTCTCATCATAACAACCTCTCTCATCTACTGGCATTATAACTTCTAAACCATATTTTAAACCGACTCTATAGTCATCCTCTCCATGCCCCGGAGCAGTATGAACACATCCGCTTCCACCATCCATGGTTACATGTTCACCTAGTATCAGTTTTGAGTCTCTGTTGTTTAATGGACTGATTGCATATAAATTTTCTAAAACAGTAGCTTGAAAGCTCTTTTTAATATCACCCTTCACTACTCCCTCTTCAAGGAGGTTTTCATAGAGTGCTTTTGCTACTATAAAACCATCTGTTGTCAAAACATAATCTTCTTGTGGATTAAAGCTAATGGCCATATTTGCCGGCAATGTCCAAGGAGTAGTCGTCCAAATGATAACACTTGCATCGCCCTCTACATGTAGAGCTTTTTTTGCTTCATCTTTTAGGGGATATGCTACAAAAATAGAGTAATCTTCTTTATCTTCATACTCTACTTCTGCCTCAGCCAGAGCAGTTCTAGCTGCCCAAGACCAATATACAGGCTTGCTTCGCTCGATCAAAAGACCTTTTTTTGCAACACCGCAAAGAGATCTATATATGTCAGCCTCAAATTTAAACTTCATAGTCATGTATGGATTTTCCCAATCACCTATAACACCTAAAGCTTTAAACTCTTCTCTTTGTATATCTATGAATTTTCTTGCATGTTCACGGCAAAGCTCTCTTATCTTACTCTTTGGAAGAGTCTCTTTCTTCTGCTTTCCTATCTTTTTTTCAACTTGTTGCTCGATAGGAAGCCCATGACAATCCCAGCCCGGAACATATCTTACATTTTCTCCAAAGGTATAGTGAGTTTTAACGATTATATCTTTTAAAATCTTGTTTAGTGCATGTCCGATATGGATATGTCCATTTGCATATGGTGGTCCATCATGCAAAAAGAAACTCTTTTTTGCATCTTTTCTATTCTCTATCATCTTTTTATATACATTGCCCTCTTGCGAAAACCACTTTTTATATCTCTTTGGTTCATTTTGAGGTAGATTTCCTCTCATAGGAAAAGTTGTTTTTGGCAATAGCAATGAATCTTTATAATCCATAATCTCTATACTCCTTGAATCTTAAAAATTAGATGATTTTATCTAAAATCTATTTAAGAAGCACTTATATATCAATCCTCCTTTAGGATTGGTATAATCTCTGCTATAATTACACAGATAGATTTCTTGCAAACCTCTCTTTTTTGCGAGAAAAAAAGGAGTATATCTTGAGTAATTCTCTCATAATCATAGGAAAAGAGCTGGTTTATAATGAACTGTTTGTCTCATATATCAAAGAGAAGCTTCATGAACATATAGACTACTTTGATTCTCAAATAATTTTGAACAGGAATGATAGTGATTTTTTTATCAAACTTGAAGAGTCTATAGAGAAATTTGATCAAACTATTATACTAGTTCCCAAACACTCTTTTACATTTGTAAATAAAATCATCTCAACTATGAGTAGTGACAGACTTGAACTGATAGAAGATATGCTTATACCTTCAAAAAGTATCGTCTACTCTAAGGACTCTTATCTTCTTAAGTTTAAAGACAAAATTATAAATGTCTTATCACTCCAAGAGAATGAGAAATTACCGGAAATTTTGGCAGACAGTACAAGCAATAACAAAAATTTTACAATTATAAATATTGATATAGATTCGGCCAAGTTACTAATAGAACCAATATGTTCAACCTTTGAAGTTAAGATAGAGGCAACACCGATCATAGATGGTTGGATAAGCATAAATGCACATAGTTCCAAATATGGAGATTTAGAGAAGTTTACAGACTCAATAAAATCTCTATTTAGTGATAAATTCATAGAAAATCCAAATGTATTAGAACATATAGTTCAAAAATTAAAGGAGAATGGCAAAAAAATTACAGCTGTTGAGAGTTGTACCGGCGGACAAATATGTTCAGCCATAACTAAAATACCGGGATCTTCAAATGTATTTGATGGTGGAATTGTCAGTTATGCAAACAAAATCAAAGAGTCATGGCTTGGTGTCAGTAGTGAAACACTTCAGGCATATGGCGCAGTCAGTGAAAATTGCGTCAATGAAATGCTAGATGGAGTATTGAGCTCTAGTGGCGCTGATTTTGCACTAGCCTCAAGTGGCATAGCAGGACCAGATGGCGGAAGCAGTGAAAAACCGGTAGGAACAGTCTTTGTAGGAGTAAAATCAAGAAATAGAGGAACTAAAATCCAAAGACTTTTACTTAAAGGAGACAGGCATTATATACAACAACAAAGCACATATTTTGCACTTAAACTATTACTAGAGATAGATAAAAAACTGTTTTTTTAAAAAAAATTGTATATTTATGAAAAACCTCTTGACAAATATAGCATTTTTCTCTATAATTTCAACCTCATTACAAAGGTGATGGCTTTTAGTGAGAATTAAGATTGTTAAAGTGACTCGTTAGCTCAGCCGGTAGAGCATCTCCCTTTTAAGGAGGTGGCCGTTGGTTCGAATCCAACACGGGTCACCATTTTTTGTGCGACCCCATCGTCTAGTGGTCCAGGACCCCGCCCTTTCACGGCGGTAACAGGGGTTCAAATCCCCTTGGGGTCGCCATACTTTAGTAAAAGTATCCTGGACAAGATTACTTATCATTGTTAAATGGTCGTTTAGCTCAGTTGGTAGAGCGCCACCCTTACAAGGTGGATGTCAGAAGTTCGAGTCTTCTAACGACCACCATTTAGTGACACTTTGTTTAGATTTATCTAGGCATTGCTTATAGGTTGCGGCGGTAGTTTAGTTGGTTAGAATATCGGCCTGTCACGCCGAGGGTCGCGAGTTCGAGTCTCGTCCGCCGCGCCATTTTTTTATATTTTAAATTCTATTTTTTCTCTCTGCAAAACCCTCATTTTCATATATATCTATCTCTGTAATGTATTCTGGATTTGCTTTTTTCAACTCTCTATCCATATAAGCTATAAGCTTTGCATCTGAATTTTTGTGACTAGCAACCAATAGTACAAAATTTAAATAAACTTTGATGTCTTTGGGCAATTTATGCTTTATTTTTTTGGGAAAAATCAGATCTTTTTTGACTATGTCTATAGCCTTTTTTAGTTCATCGCGAGTTGTATTTCTTTTAGCAGCGATCTCATTCATATCTTTAATAGTAAATTTTTTTCTAGCAGTGGT
>JALVAU010000034.1 GCA_027011025.1 Campylobacteraceae bacterium
CTGCCACAGTACTCTTTTGGCGTCTGTTTTATAGGTGCACAAAAAACAGTAGATGGAAAACTTATGGAAATAAGTTATGAATTTCCTCCAAATCTTGTTCATTTAGAAGAGCATTATCTTTTTGAGGATGAGAATATTTTAAAACCAAAAAGAGAGAAGGGCTCAAAGGAGGGGTTTAAAGCTGTAGAAAAGCTGTATAACTCCTTTCGTAATCCAAAGTTAGATATTCCAAAAATGTTGGAAGACATAGATTTTTATAGAAAAGATGTAACATTCAAAGACTTTTTGTACTCTGAGCGATCTTGGGAGTTTATAAATGATAAATATATGAAAAACTGTCCTGATGTCCCTTTTGTAGACTATTTTTGGACACTTCGTAATATTCATAAGCCTATTTGGATTATTGCAGAGATAGTAGCTAAACTACCAAAATGTAAAATGTTTCATGCTCCCTCTACAGGATATGCAGGTTTTTCAGGTGCACTTGCATCATACAATACAAATCGCCCCTTTATATTGACAGAGCATGGAATATATACACGAGAGAGAAAGATAGATATGCTCTCAGCAGATTGGGTAGAGTATAAAAAACCAAGTCTCTTGCAACAACCAGAAGAGTATAATTATATAAAGCGTATGTGGGTAAATTTTTTCGATAAAATAGGTGTCTTTTGTTACCATCGAGCAAATCATATACTCTCTCTCTTTTCAGGAGCACAAAAAATTCAGATTAATTTTGGTGCTGATGAAAATAGGACAATGGTTATTCCAAATGGAGTAGATGTTGATACCCTCAAAGCAACTATGAGTGAGCGTTTAGAGAGACCAAAACCAATAGTAACACTTATCGGGCGAGTAGTTCCCATTAAAGATATTAAAACATTTATCCGTGCTATAAAAATTGCATCACAGAGTGTTCCCAACATAGAGGGATGGATAGTTGGAGCTGTTGAGGAAGATAGTGAGTATGTTATGGAGTGCCAGCAGATGGCAATCTCTTTGGGACTCAAAGAAAAACTTCAAGTTTTTGATGGTAATAAAAGTGATATGAGCGCGGAGGAGATAGAGCAGAGTAGAGATAAAATTAAACTCTTTGGGCACAGTGATATAAAAAAGATACTCCCTAAGTCTGCCTTGCAAACACTCTCTTCTATTAGTGAGGGTATGCCACTCGTTATACTTGAAGGGTTTGCTGCGGGTGTACCTTGTGTAGCAACTGATGTCGGCTCTTGTCGCGACTTAATTGAGGGTGGAGTGGATGAAGCCGATAAAAAACTTGGAATTGCAGGGGCTATAACAGGTATTGCTAACCCAGGTGTTTTGGCAAAAGAGTATGTGCGTCTATTAGATTTTGAAAATGGTGCTTGGAAAAAAGCGCAAGAGGTCTCCCTAGAGAGAGTAGAGAAGTACTATAGACAAGAGTTATTTTTAAAAGAGTATCAAGATATCTATGATGAAGCACTTTTCCTCCCATGGGAGAGCTTAAAGAAAAGAGTTTTTCCGTACTACTCTCCAAAAGTACCTCCCCATCCAAGAGTGATGCTCAAGCGTTTTAAGGTGATACAATGGCAGGTATAGGATTTGAACTAAGAAAAATTCTCAGAGAAGATAGATTACTCTCACTCTCCAAGGTGTATGGTTACTCAGCGATTCTAAGTTCTGGACCATGGGTAGTTTCTATTTTGGCGATTGTTCTTGTAGGATTTATTAACCTTGCAAATATGGGAGATGTAAGTGATGCTTTTCGTTTTCAGGTTGTTATCACTTATGCTATTGCTCTTGCTTCGAGTTTAATCATAACAGGAA
>JALVAU010000035.1 GCA_027011025.1 Campylobacteraceae bacterium
ACTACTATTTTATTACCGTAATATCAATTATTATTTAAAAGTGTCGCTATATGTGCAAAGATTAATAAAAAAGATTGTAAAATTATGAGATGATTAATGAAACATTTTTATTAAATATCGCAGATTTTATCGGTATCGCATCATTTGCTCTTAGTGGTTTTTATGTAGCAACAAAAGACAGGTTAGATCTTCTAGGGATTTTTATAGCATCATTTCTAACTGCACTTGGTGGCGGAATTATTAGGGATATAGTGGTAAACAAAGAACCTTTTACCTTCTTGCACTCATATCCATCGTTAATAGTTGTTTGTGTTTTAATTTTGAGTATCTTTTTTAGACTACACAGAAGTGACAAAATCCTAAAAAGTAAACTCTTGATATTTAGCGACTCCATAGGTTTAGTCTCTTTTTCTATCTCAGGCTCTTTGGTTGCTTTACAATCAAATTTTAGCCTGTTTGGAGTGAGTTTGTTAGCAATTATCACAGCAACAGGAGGAGGTGTCATGAGGGATATACTTTTAAACAAGATACCTCTTTTACTAGTAAGCGAACTGTATGGAACTATATCTATAGCAATAGCAGTTATAATTTTTTTCTTAAATCTGTATGGAACTATAAATTTTGTTACATTAGGTATAGTATTTATTTTAGCTCTTGCGTTTAGACTCTTTGCTTATTACAAAAAATGGCATTTACCATATTTGAGTGATTAGGTACTTAGGGTAAATTTGCTATACTTATGATAAAAAATTAAAAGGAAAAATGATATGTTTAAAGAGATGGATCAAGATTTTGTATTAAACACATACAGTAGAAATTATATAAATTTTAAACAAGGTATTAATGCAACGCTTTATGATGACAAAGGTAGAGATTATATAGATTTTACTAGTGGAATTGGTGTAAGTAGCGTTGGTCATGGCAATGCAAGATTGGCAAATGCTATATGCGAACAGGCTAGAAATCTGATACACACTTCAAACCTTTTTCTTATAGAACCACAAGCAAAACTAGCTAAAAAATTAGCAGACCTAAGCGGTTTTGATATGGCTACTTTTTTTGCAAATTCTGGAGCAGAAGCAAATGAGGGAGCCATTAAAATAGCCAGAAAATACGGTGAGAAAAAATTTGATAATAAAAAATATAAAATTATAACTTTGGAAAACTCATTTCACGGCAGAACTATCACCACCGTAAAAGCTACAGGGCAAAAGAGTTTTCATAAATCAGAATTTAGTCCATATCCAGACGGTTTTTCTTATGACCAAAATATAGAAACCATATATAATTCAATCGATGATGAGACGATAGCTGTGATGATAGAGCTCGTACAAGGCGAGGGTGGAGTACAACCGTTTGATAAAAATGAGATACAAAATCTTGCTAAATTTTTACAAGAAAAAGGACTTTTATTGATAGTTGATGAGGTGCAAACAGGCATATATAGAAGCGGGGAATTTTTAGCCACAAATCTATATGAGATTGAACCTGATATCATCACCTTGGCAAAAGGCTTAGGAGGAGGAGTGCCGATAGGTGCGGTTATGACAAAGCATAAAGATATATTTGAACCGGGTGACCATGGAAGTACATTTGGAGGAAACTTTTTAAGTGCAAGAGCCGGTATAGAGGTTTTGGATATATTAGAGAGCTATAAAAACAGTGGCTTACTTGACGAGGCTTTTTTGCAATTTGAAGAAAAACTAAACACAATATATAAAAAATATCCGACTATCTTCAGCGAGCATGTTGGACTTGGTCTGATGAGGGGCTTTAGATGTAAAGATGGAGATATTTTAACAAAAGCCATAGAAGCTTGCTTTAAAGAGGGGCTTTTAGTACTCAAAGCCGGCAAAAATACACTCAGAATGCTTCCTCCATTGACGATAAGTAAAGAAGAGATAGAAGAGGGATTTGAAAGGATGGTTAATGCACTTGATAAAATATCTTAGTTTCACGCTCATCAGTCTGTCTATTTTGGCACAAGCCAACAGCACAGAACTACTTTCAAAAGTCAAGCAAAATATATACGAGAATGAGAAAAAAATCAATGAGTTAAACAGCGATACCCTAGAAAATAGCTGGATAAATAGCATAGTAGGCTCTTTTAGTTATAAAAATAGCGACTCACGAGGAGACAGAGAGGAGACCAATACATTCTCAATCACTCTAAATCAGCCGATTTTTAAAAGTGGCGGGATATATTATGCTATAAAGTATGCAAATGCAAACAGGGAATTTTTGAAAATTACTACAAATTTTAGCGAACAAACAGATAAAAAAATTGTACTAGGTGCGCTGTATAATTTAAAAAAATTAAATTTACAGATTCAAAAACAGCTATATATGATAGAAAATGCGAAGATAGATATACTAAGAAAAAAGGAGCAGTACAAAAGCGGTTTTTTGGATAGTAGCTTTTTAAACAATGCAATTTTGACAAAAAGTTCGCTACAAAGATCCCTACTAGATATGAAATCTAACAGACTTGATTTGATAAAAACTCTAAAAACCTACAGCAATAAAAACATAGAAGATATAAAATTACCCAACTTTACTCTGCTAGACAAAACAGAGTTTTTAAAAAAATCTCTACTGTTAAAACAAAAAAATAGTGAGATAGTCAAAAACAATTATTTAAAGAAGATGACAATTTCAAACTATCTGCCAACTGTATCTTTTAACGCCGGATACTACGATACTAGAGACTATGGTAAAAACAGATACAACACTTTTGGACTTAGTGTGTCTATGCCACTAATTGATCCAAATAGAAGCAAAAATATCGAAATAAAAAAGCTGACATATTTAAAATCAAAACTTGAGTTTCAAAATACAAAAAAAGCAGAGACTGAAAACTTTGATCTAGCTATCAAAAAGATAGATCTGATAAAGCAAAAAGTACTTTTAACTAAGAAAAGTTTAAAACTATATGACTCTCTTTTGCTCTCAACAAAAGACTCTTTTAGGGCTGGAGAAAAGACCATATATGATGTAGATACTCTTGAAAATTCAAAAAAAACAATGGCTCTTGATATAAAAATATTCAAACTAGATATACAACTGTCATTATTAGATCTATATGCGAAGATGAATGGAAAAATTTAGCTCCTACATGCAAGAGTGGCTCTATGGAAAAGACGGCTACTATGCAAACCACAAAGAGATAGGCAAAAAAGGAGACTTCTACACCGCAGTCAGTTCAAGTATGTTTTTTGGCGGTTGCATTGCCAAAAGGCTGATTGATGTTGTACAAAGCGGTTTTTTAAGCTCTACATGTAGAGTAGTTGAGATAGGAGCACATAAAGGATATCTGCTAGCAGATATGATACAGTTTATCTACACACTCAAACCCGAGCTCCTAAATACCCTCTCTTTTACTATCGTTGAGCCTTTTAGAGAAAATATAGATACACAAATCAAATATTTCAAAGACTCTTTTGGCGATACTATAAAATTGAGCCATGTTTCAAACCTCAAAGAGTTAAGACTGAAAGACACCTTTTTTGTAGCAAATGAGATTTTTGATGCTTTTGCCTGCGAAGTGGTAAAAGATGACAAAATGCTTTTTGTCGATAATGGAGAATTAAAATTTGATTGTATGGATAAAAAAACAGCCAAACTGTCTCAAGATTATGATATAAAAAAGGGCGAAATTCCCTTGGGATATGAAGAGTTTGCAAAAGATATGTACCAAAGTTCAGATAGATTTGAGTTTGTTACATTTGATTATGGAGATAGATATGCTAGAGATGATTTCTCTCTTAGGGTTTACGATAAGCACAAAGTTTACCCCTTTTTCTCTTTGACAAATTTTGTAAAGGATGGCGAAATAGACAAAAATTATAGAGATTTATTTAAAAAGAGTGATATTACTTATGATGTAAATTTTGATTATCTCATAAAAGCCTACGAAAAAAGCGGTGCAAAATTAGAGTCTTACTCCAGCCAATTTTCAGCTTTGATGAATTTTGGATTGGTTGAGCTTTTGGACATGTTGCAAAAAAACTCTACAGAAGAGACTTATAAAAAAGAGATAAACAAGGTTAAAATTTTAATAGACCCCTCCATGATGGGAGAGAGATTTAAAATGGTGAGTTTTAGGAAG
>JALVAU010000036.1 GCA_027011025.1 Campylobacteraceae bacterium
ATGTTTTTCTACTTCTTTCTTAAGAGCTAACTTCTCTACGACTTTTGACATAACTCCTAAAAACTGTTTCATGTCTATAGGCTTAAGCAGATACCCCTCAACGCCTAGCTTGATACTATCTATAAAAAAATCTGATTCATTGTAAGCTGATAATATAAGAATAGGTACATCTGTATTGGTTTCTCTTATTTTTCGTATCATATCTAGACCATTTAGACGGGGCATATTTATATCTGTTATAACGAGATCTATACTGTTTGTTTTAAACTTTTCCAAACCATCTTCGCCATTTACTCCAAGTATGATATTTTTAAAAAATTCTTCTAAAATTATGCATGTTGTTTCTCTAGCTTCCGTGTTATCTTCAACATATAGTAAGTTTAAAGTTTTTGAGTATTCTATGATCTCGTCTAGGTTGTACATTACTTTCCCTTGTATTGTCATTGTTTGCGTTAAATACCTCTTGACAATACTCTTTTAATATTTAAATTCATGAAATTTAGCCTTATCTTTTTAGATAGAGATACTTTTCGTAGAAGATGCAATAATTTACTTCTAATACCCAACAGATAAGCATAATAGGGCTATTATAACACAAAAATTAAAAAATATTTCTTATTTATTACTCTACGAACTAAAACATCAAAAATTGGTGTGTTAGTTGGTAGAGTAATTAAGATACTCCTCTTGGGAAAAGCTGGATAGATTGATATTTTCAAATGCTTTTTTTATAGATGTGAAGAGGGCATTGTTCTCTTCCTCCATCTTTCTTAGCATCTCTTTAGTTTTTGCTCTGTTTATTGGCATCTTGACATCAAATCTCATGCTAGGACATGCTTCATCACTGATAAGAGGCATATTTGCATCTTTAGCCTGCTCTATCAGCTGTCTCTCTCTTACATGTATCAAAGGGCGAATTACCTCTAAACCGTTTTTTGCTCTATATATAGGAGGCATTGAGCGAAGAGCACCGTTGTAAGAAAAGTTCATAAAAAAACTCTCAACCGCATCATCAAGGTGATGTCCAAGAGCTAGCTTATTGTATCCGTTTTCTAAGGCATAGGTATATAGTGCACCTCTTCTCATTCGAGAGAAGAAGCTACAAAAAGAGGAGTTTTCCCTGATCTTCTCCTGAGCTAAATCATATATCTTTGTATCGTAAACTATATGTGGTAAATTATGTTTTAGGCAATGTTCGTGTAGAATATCAAGATTTTCCCCCATCCCATAAGCTACTGTTATGGTTTGAAAATCAAAATTAAACGGGGCAACTCTTTGCATATGTTTGATGATATGAGCTAAACTTAGAGAATCTTTCCCTCCGCTTAAACCAAGAAGAATCTTATCTCCTTCCTTTATAAGGTTGTATCTCGCATTTGTTTTACCCACTACTCTTAGTAGTTTTTTACTTAATGTTATCAATTATCTTATCAACCATAGAGATCATAAAGTCTGCGCTTCTTTTTGATGATGATTTTAAAAACTCATCAAAATCAAAACTTGCATCCATATCTGCTGCGTCACTGATGGAGCGAAGTATAAAAAATGGAATTCCTACGGCATTGCATGTAAGAGCGACTGCTGCGCCCTCCATCTCAACCGCATTTGCTTTGAATGTTTTGCCTATCCACTCTTTTTTATCTTGATCGCATATAAATTGGTCTCCTGTTGCGATAATACTCTCTTTGAGTTTTATACCTTTTTGCTCTGCTATCTCTTTTGCAAATTTAATAAGCTCCCTATCACTCTCTTCATACACTGAACCCTCCGGTACAAAACCATAAGGGTGTCCAAATGCTGTAATATCCAAATCATGCTGAGATAGTTTTGTGGCAACTGTTAAATCGCCGATATTCAAATCCTTGCTAATAGCGCCTGCTACACCGCTAAAGAGTAGCTTTTGAGACTTAAATTTTTTTATCATAGTAAGTGCTGTTATGGTAGCATAAACTTTTCCTATCTTGCTATATGCTATAACTAACTGATGCCCTCTATAATCAACAAGATAAAAATTGTTTTTTGCATACTCTATGGTTTCATACTTACCATAATAATCCAAAAGTGGTTCTATCTCTTCGGGCATTGCACCCATGATCGCTATATTCATTTTATTGTCCCCTCTGCCCATAAATGGCATTTTAAGATTTTTTGTGCCCTTTTAAGTAAAAATTTATGGGCAGATTTGTACTTTAGGGCACCTCTAATACTCTCTTAGTAGATACTTTTGTGTGTCTGAGAGTTTTTTGTCTATACTTACCAAGAGTTGCTCTTCTTCAAAAAGCTTTGCTCTTTTGACAATCTGTGCTTTTGGGTCAACCATGCAAGAGCCTCCCCAAAAACCTAAGCCATCTTCAAAGCCAATTCTATTTACAAATATAGTATTTGCACCACTCAAAAGAGCAGTTGTGCACAGTAGATGTTCCCACTGCTGCTGTATCAATAGTCCACTCTCTTCAAAACCACGAGCAGGTGAATTTGATATAACTATGATGATATCTGGCTTTTGTTCTGCTATCTTTGCTATGATAGAGGCATCATATAACTCTTCACAAACAGCGATAAAAGTCTTACCAAATCCTGTTTCAAATGCTTCTAATTCGCCACCCTTAAAGAAAAAACGAGCTTCTTGAAAGAGTCCATAGTTTGGAAGTGCTGTTTTTTTGTGTATCTTCAAGAGCTTACCGTTTGAGCAGTAAAATGCACTATTAAAAAACTTATGCTCCTGTTTTAAAACTGCACCAAATACCAAGTCATAATCTTTTGAAAGAGAGGCAAACTCTTCTATTTCATCAACACTGTAGGCATCTTCATATACTGCATCTTTAAGCATATAGCCATTTAGCGCTAACTCGGGAAATACAACCAAGTCATTGTTTATGTCTATATCTCTCAGATATTTTTCAAATTCAGCGACTGTTGTTTTTTTTAGTTTTGGTGATATCTGCATAAGTGTTATTTTCATGCAAACTCCGATATAGCCTTTTGAAGAGAGGGCATATCCACTATGGATATAGTCTCTTTTTTTGTTATCTTTTTATTGATACCCTTTAAAACACTACCGCCGAACTCTATAAATTTATCTGTCTCATTTTCAATATTTTTAATAGATTGTTTATATAAAACAGGATTTACTAGCTGTTCACTCAAAAGTTTTTGTGCTTCACCTTTGGTAGAGTAAGACTTAGCTGTTACATTTGATATGATAGGTGAATCAAAACTATTTTTAATAAATTTTTCAAGATAAGCGTTTAGTCTCTCTCGTGCACTACCCAAAAGTGGGCAGTGGCTAGCTACAGACATATTTAGAAGTATCGCTCTTTTTGCTCCTGCCTCCTTGAATTGACTCTCTAGCTCTCTTAAATCATTTTTATCACCGGCAATTACAATCTGTCCATCACAGTTATAGTTCGCAGCCCATACTTTTTTATCGCTGTTTTGAGCAGATTTTATTATATCTTCCGCCTTTTCGTCACTTAATCCTAGCAGAGCCATCATGCCTGCATCTTTACCCTCGCACGCTTGGCTCATATATAATCCTCTGTTATAAACTAGTTCTATGGCATCAAGATAATCAATAGCCCCACTTGAGCATAAAGCAGAAAACTCTCCTAGTGAGTGTCCCAAGAAAAACTTTGGTTTTTGTTTGACTTCTTGAGTAAAAAGAGTGTAGGCAATAGTGCTAACAAGCAAAATAGCAGGCTGGGTATATTGAGTAAGTTCTAGCTTATCATTTTTTTCAAAAAGTAGATTTTCAAAATCTATATCAAGTCTCTGGCTTGCTTTTTCAATCATCTCTTTTGCAATTTCTGAATTATCAAAAAAATCCTTTCCCCTTCCTATTTTTTGACTTCCTTGTCCAGGGTATATAGCAATAAAATTCATATTTTTTCCTCTTGTAGATTGTATTCGTTTATCTTTTTTCTAAGAGTATTTCTATTTAGCCCAAAAGCTTTACTAATAGAGAGCTGGGAGCCAAATTTTTTAAAACCACTATTTATAAGCGGTATATCATAAAGATACAAAAATTCTCTATAGTCATTTCCGGTACCGATTTTTTTA
>JALVAU010000037.1 GCA_027011025.1 Campylobacteraceae bacterium
ACTGATGAGAGTTGAGGGAGAAGATACTCACTCCAAACTTCCAAATGATCCTTATGATAAAAATGAGTATGAAAAAGATATCCTAAAAGAGGTATATGGCGCTATTAAAAATCCAGATCAAAAAGTAGTGATACATAAAGAGATACGAAATATAAATAGAAGTTTTGGAACTTTGGTAAGCGGTGAGATAGCAAAGTATTATGGAAATGA
The DNA here is from genome assembly GCA_027011025.1 of Campylobacteraceae bacterium. Classification (GTDB taxonomy): domain Bacteria; phylum Campylobacterota; class Campylobacteria; order Campylobacterales; family Sulfurospirillaceae; genus JAADIZ01. The sequence goes on from JALVAU010000037.1 coordinate 211, forward strand.
AGGCTTGAAAGAGGATAGTATCGTATTTAAATTGACAGGTACGGCAGGACAATCTCTTGGTGCATTTTTGACAAATGGAATCAAGATTGATTTGAATGGATCAGCAAATGACTATATAGGTAAGGGCATGAATGGTGGAAAGATCGTCATCACTCCAACACAACAAAGAGAGGATTATGCATGTGCCGGAAATACTTGCCTTTATGGTGCTACGGGAGGAAAACTCTATGTAGCAGGTGTAGTAGGAGAGCGATTTTGCGTAAGAAACTCAGGGGCAACTGTCGTTGTTGAGGGTACCGGAGACCATGCTTGTGAGTATATGACTGGAGGAATTGTAGCAATTCTAGGAAAGACAGGTGTGAATTTTGGCGCAGGTATGACAGGGGGAATCGCTTTTGTATATGATGAAGGCAGAGAGTTTATAGATAAATTAAATCAAGAGTTAGTTATAGCGGTCAGGGTTGATATAGATGAGATGGATGAAGCTAAACACTTTTTAAAGAGACTTTTAAGAAGCCATATAAATGAAACTGACAGTATGAAAGCAAAAGCAATATTGGAAGATTTTAGACACAATGTGAGAGATTTTTGGATGGTAATGCCAAAAGATATGACAAAGATACCATTGAATCCAGATGAGGGAGATTGATATGAGGAAGGGTAGAGTAATATGCAAGAATTTATAAACATAGAGAGAATAAGCGCAAGGCAAAGAGAAAGCAGTGATAGAATCAGTGATTTTAGAGAGATATATGATATCTTAGGAAAAGAAGATGCGTCTATACAGGCAAGCAGGTGTATTCAGTGTGGTGATCCATATTGTCACAATAAATGTCCTTTGCATAATTATATCCCTTACTGGTTAAAATCAACAGCAAATATGGATTTGGATTTATCATTTAAACTTTCAAATGAATCCAACCCTTTCCCTGAAATAACAGGTAGAATTTGTCCACAAGGAAGACTATGCGAGGGAGACTGTACACTAAATGACGGTCATGGAGCCATAACCATAGGAAATATAGAGACTTTTATATCAGAAGAGGGTTTTAAAAAGGGTTTGAAGCCGGAATTTCCAGGAATTGTTACTGATAAAAAAGTAGCGATAATCGGTAGCGGCCCAGCCGGTATATCAGCAGCAACTTATCTTCTAAGGGCGGGTATAGAGGTAAATATGTACGAGAAAGACAATCGTGCAGGCGGACTTTTGACTTATGGAATACCGGGATTTAAGCTGGATAAAGGTGTTGTGCACAGAAGAATAAAGTGGCTGATTGATGCAGGAATGAATCTTTATCTAAACAAACATGTAGGTAAAAATATAACATTTGATGAGATTATGAGCTCAAACGATAGTGTTTTTATCGGCATAGGCGCACAAAAGTCAAGAAAAGCAAAGATAAGCAATGAAAATGCCAAAAATATCTTTATGGCACTAGATTACTTGAAGTCGGCACAGAAAAAGATATTTCACGAAGAGTACGATCAAGAGCATGATGTTCATGGAAAGAGTGTTGTTGTCATAGGCGGTGGAGATACAGCTATGGATTGCGTGAGGACAGCTATAAGGCAAGGTGCTAAAAGTGTCACTTGTCTGTATAGAAGAGATAAACACAATATGCCAGGAAGCAAAAAAGAGTTCAAAAATGCAAGAGATGAAGGGGTGAAGTTCGTCTATAATGTAGCTCCAAAAGAGATAGTTGTAAACAATAACAATAAGGCTATCGGAATTACCATGCAAAAAACGCTTTTGGGTAAAAAGGATAGTAGTGGTAGAAGCAGTGTTGAAATCATAAAAGGCAGTGAATTTAAAGTAGATGCAAATGTCGTGATATTTGCACTTGGTTTTACACCGACAAAGCCTGATTTTTTAGCTGCAAACGGTATAGATATAAACAAATGGGGTGAAATAATAGTTGATGAAGATTATCAAACCACAAAGTTAGGAGTATATGCAGGAGGAGATTGTAAAAGAGGTAGTGATTTGGTTGTCACTGCTGCAAAAGAGGGAAAGGATGCCGCAGAAAAGATTATAAAAAATCTGATATGAAAAACTTTTTTGATGTAACTACAGAAGCTAATATAGAGATTATGAAGCTTATATCCATCTCTTCACACAGCTACCTATGTGAAAAGGTCTCTTTGGGTGCAGGAGGGGATGTTAGCCGTAAAATAGATATACTTGCAGAAGATATATTTATAAAACATTTGAAGAGCTTTGGAGATATCTACTCTGAAGAGTGTGGATATATACAAGGAGACGGAGAGTTTGAGATCATCATAGATCCACTAGACGGAAGTGATAATTTTGTATCAAATCTACCATATTTTGGAACATCTGTTGCGTTAAAATATAAAAATAGGTGTGTTGAGGCAATGATTGTAAATCTTGCAAATGGAGATATTTTCTATAAAAATCAAGATCTGTTTCAAAAAGCAAATATAAAAACTTTGAATTTTGAAGATGTCAAAAAAAACAGTCTCTCAACAATAGGAATTTTTGAGAGGTCATACTCTTCTAAAAATCTTTTAGATAAGTTTAGAACTCAAAAGGTTAAATTTAGGTCACCCGGTGCATTTGCTCTATCTCTTGCTTATGCACACGAGGTGAGTTTTGTAGCCTTTGAAGGTGAGATGAGAATGTATGATATAGAAGCAGGGCTTTTTATGTGTGAAGATTTATCGAACTTTATTTCCAAAGGGATTGTGTTTATAAGTAAAGATAAGGAATTTTTTGATAAAATGTCTCAATTATTACGAGAGGGAGAAAAAATATGAAATTTGGTGAATTTTTTGATAATTTCCGAAAAAAACAACCCTCCCCGAGTGAAGCTCCAAATCACTGGGTAAAATGTAAAAATTGTCAATCTCTTATGTATTATAAAGAGGTAGAAAATCAGCAAAATGTATGCCCAAAATGTGGATTTCATCTGAGAATAGATGTAGAAACAAGGATAAAACAGCTAAGTGATGAGAATAGTTTTGTAGAGTTTGATAAAAATCTAGCCCCAGTTGATCCACTAAAATTTGTAGATAAAAAATCTTATAAAAAAAGAATACAAGATGGAGAAAAAAAGACATCTAGAACTTCATCCGTAATTTCAGGAGAGTGTAAAATCGATGGTGTTAAGACGCAATTGATTGTATTTGATTTTAGCTTTATGGGTGGTAGTTTGGGTTCAGTTGAGGGCGAAAAGATAGTAAGAGCTGTTAAGAGAGCTATCTTTAATGAGCAGGGATTGGTTATCGTGAGTGCTAGTGGGGGAGCTAGAATGCAAGAGAGTACATTTTCACTTTTGCAAATGAGTAAAACTGCTGCTGCACTAAAAGAGCTTTCAAATCACAAACTTCCATATATCTCTGTATTGACTGATCCTACGATGGGTGGAGTTAGTGCCTCTTTTGCTTGGCTTGGAGATATAATCATAGCTGAACCAGGCGCTCTTATCGGTTTTGCAGGTCAAAGGGTTATCAAACAGACCATAGGAGCTGAATTACCAGAGGGTTTCCAAAGATCGGAATTTTTATTGGAGCATGGATTGATAGATATGATTGTAAAAAGAGATGAAATGAAAAAAACGATCGCTGATATGTTGAGATTTTTAAGAGATGATAAGGATAGTTTCAAATTAAAATTAAAGGAAGAGAGTAATTAAAATAAATGTTCTTGTTATAGAGAAAAGTAAAAGTAAATCTATAGAAGAGTTGATAAGTGAATATCAAAAAATGATAAGGAGGTTTGCCGATATAGAGTACAGGACAATTTTCAATAAAAATATAGCGCAATCTCAGACGAAAGGTGAAAAAGAG
>JALVAU010000038.1 GCA_027011025.1 Campylobacteraceae bacterium
GTGAGACCCTACATGTACAGGTACGGCCATTAAATACCCAAATAATAAATAAGTTTACAACTCTACTGTCGGCAGATACGACAAATCTACCTGCTTACATAAGTATCACCATAAAAGATGAAAAAGACAAAGAGTTTTTTAAAGAGTTTATAAATTCAGAAGATATGATAATGCAACCACACAAACATGTCTACAATGAACAGAAGATGCAAGATTTTATGAAAGAGGAGCCAATAAATCAGCTTGATACTGCTTATTTGATATTTGGGCTGACCCCAAGTGATGATACTAAGGCTCTAAAGAGAAGATACAGAAAACTAGCTATGCAGTATCACCCCGATAGAGCATCCACACAAGATGAAGAGACGATAAAAACCTATACGAGAAAATTCCAAACTATCGTGCATGCTTATGAAGTTTTATCACAAAGAGCCTGTTGATTTTTTTATATATTTTTGTAAAACTTCATTGAATTTCTGCCTGTTTAGTGGTTTGCTCAAGTACTCATCCATACCGGCATCCAAAAATTTTTCTTCATCTCCTTTTATGGCATTTGCGGTCAATGCGATGATGGGCGTGTGAACCAAGTTGTTTTGTTTTTCAAGTTTTAAAATCTCTTTAGTTGCTTCAATTCCATTCATATTTGGCATATTCTCATCCATAAGTATCACATCATAACTATTTTTTTGAAACAGTTCAACTGCCTCAATCCCGTCATTTGCAACATCAAAAGTTAACCCCAATTTTTTCAATACAATATCCATAAATTTTTGGTTTACCATATTATCTTCTGCTAGCAGTACATGGTGGTTAAATTTGGTGGATTGAGATTTGTTTTGTTCTGTTTCAAAGTGAGTAATTTTTTCTTCATCTATTTCACTTTTGATTATAGGGAGAGTAAAAGAGAATTTACTGCCTTTGCCAAGCTCGCTTTGTAACTCAATCTTCCCGCCTAGCAGAGATACAAGTTTTGACGATATGGCTAGTCCTAACCCTGTGCCACCAAAGTTTTTTGTTGTCGAAGACTCAGCCTGAGAGAAGAGCTTAAATACCTTTTTATGGTTTTTTTCCTCTATCCCTATACCATTATCTTCTACGCTAAATTCAATGGATTTACCATCGCTAGTTAGTTTTATCTCGAAGATGATTTTACCACTTTTTTTGGTAAATTTTATGGCATTGCTAAACAAGTTTATCAAAATTTGTTTGATTCTTAGAAAATCAGAATTAAGATATTTTGGAAGATTTGGATCCAGTGTGCTTTCGAAAATCAAACCCTTTTGGTGAATTGCGGGTTCATATAGAGATGCTAAGGATTTATATAGCTCCTGTATCGCAAATGTCTCTTTATTTATATCTATTTTACCTTTGTTTATCTTAGAAAAATCCAATATATCATTGATGAGATTTAAAAGCAAATCCCCAGAATCTTGAATTGTTTTTAGATAATCTTTCTTTTTCTCATCTGTTTCATCTTGTGATAATATCTCAACAAAACCCATGATGGCACTTAGCGGTGTTCTTATCTCATGGCTCATATTTGCTAAAAATATGGACTTGGATGTTTCAGCTTGTTTTGCTCTTTTTAGAGATTCTTGAAGCTCTTTTTCTTTTTGCTGTATCACTTCAAAGTCCATATATTTGCTTACTTGTAGATTAATTTTTAAGAGTAACTCTTCTGTGGAGTATGGTTTTTTTATAAAGTCATTACCTCCGTGTTTTAAAACCTTTGCCACCACATTTGGACTGCTGTTTCCAGAAACCATTATAACTGGTATATCGATTAATTTTTTATCTTTTCTTATCTTTTCTAGCATTTGACAGCCATCCATATCTGGCATCTCATAATCCAGAAGTATCAGGTGGACTTTTTTATCTTTTAAGATTTTAAGTCCCTCTTTTGCGCAGCTTGACTCATATAAATTGAATCTCTTTGGAATCAAAATCTTTTTTATAGCTTTTCTAGCAAATTGCGAATCATCTACAATCAAGATATTTACAAGAGGATTTCGTCTGGTATTATATATAAGGTTTTCAATATCCTCTATGATCGTATATAAAGAGTTAGCTTTGGAGACATAATCCAAAATACCAGCATCAAAGATGTATTCTCTTCTTTGGGTATCTTCATCAACACTTAGTACGATAACTTTTGATCTCATGGCTTCTGGCATAGCATCTATGATTTCATCACCCTCACCATCAGGTAAAAAAAGATCCAAAATTATAAAATCAAACTCTACGCTATCAATCAACTCTCTAGCTTCCTTTAGCGTAAAAGCTTGAGATATCGTGTGCCCTTTAGAGTCCAATCTTTTTGTTACAGTATGGTTAAACAATTTGCTATCATCAACTACTAAGATTTTACACTTTATCTCTTTGGAGTCAAAATCACATGTAGTAGCTTCTAGCTTAATGTTGCTATCTTGTGTCATAATTCTTCCTCTTTTTGGCTAGATGGTATCTCTAGTGATAACAAATGATTTAGTATCTTTACTATTAACTCTTTTTTTACTGGTTTTGTGGCATATTCATCCATGCCAGCTTCTAAAAATTTCTCCCTATCTCCTTTTATAGCATTTGCTGTCAATGCTACTATCCAAGTATGGGGCAGGTTATTTTCTTTTTCAAATCTTCTTATCTCTTTTGTGGCTTCCATGCCATTTAGATTTGGCATGTTTTCATCCATAAGTATAAAATCATATTTATCATAATTTTCTCTATATTTTTGCACGGCTTCTAGTCCATCGTTTGCCTTATCAACTGATAATTTCATCTGTTTTAAAATGATATCCATAAACATTTGGTTAGCTTTATTGTCTTCAACCAGCAAGATATTCTTTTTCTTGATTTTTTCTATACTGATATCTCTTAGCTTATCATCTATCTTATTAATTTCTCCTAACTTGATAGGAATATGAAAGAAAAATTCACTACCTTTACCAAATTCGCTTTTCACCTTCAACTCTCCACCTAAAAGCTCTACTAATTTATATGATATACTCAGACCAAGTCCTGTGCCACCATACTTTCTAGTTGTAGAGTTATCTTCTTGGGCAAATGCTTCAAATACATGTTCTATCTTATCTTGGGCTATGCCTATGCCATCATCTTTGACAGTGGCTTGCAATACACCATTTTCATAGTCTATTACAACACTGATATGCCCATTTGGGGGAGTGAATTTTATAGCATTACTTATAAGATTTGATAAAATTTGTTTCAACCTCATCAAATCACTATGGATAACTTTTGGTAGATTTTTTTTCAGTTTAACAGAGTAGTTTATCTTTTTTTCCATAGCAATTGCTTCAAATAGATGTGTAGTATCTATCAACTCTTTTCCTATATAGAAGTCGGTCATACTAAGCTCTATCTTCCCGCTTTCGATTTTGCTAAAGTCCAAAATATCACTGATTATTCCAAGTAAATGCTCAGAAGATCTGCTTATGATATTTAGATGTTTTAGTTTTGTTTTGTCCTTTTCTTCCTCTTTTAGTATATCTATAAATCCTACTATTGCATTTAATGGGGTTCTTATCTCATGGCTCATGTTTGACAAAAAGATGGATTTTGCTCTTGAAGACTCTTTAGCTTTTTGCATCTCTTCAAAAGGTGTTAAATCCAAAAAGATTGATATCCTTATTCGCTTATTGTCTTGATATATATACTTGCCTCGCACAAGTGCTAAAAAGCTACTCCCATCTCTTCTCTTGATTCTTATTTGATACGGTTTTGTGCTCGCTTTTTTCAAAGCTTGCGCTACAATTTCCATATCATCAACATGCACCAAATCCATAAGTCTAACCTCGCTTATTTTATCAATATTTTGATAACCAAGTAGCGAAATTGCTGATTTATTAAGATTTAGAATCCTCCCCTCTTTATCAGTGAGGATTATACCCTCTAGAGAAAAATTAAAGATATTTTGAAAGTTATCTAAAGCTTCATTTAGTAAAACATTTCTATCTTCTAATCTTTTTTC
>JALVAU010000039.1 GCA_027011025.1 Campylobacteraceae bacterium
GTAGGTAAAAGGGGTATCTTTAGATTTGAATTTTATAATAATATTCCTTTTGCTAGGGGCTTAGGCAGTAGTTCAGCTGTTATAATCGGTGCCATTGCTAGTGCATATGAGATGGCAGGTGTAAAAGCAAGCAAGCAAGCAGTTTTAAATAAAGCTCTTACTTATGAACCACACCCTGACAATATTGCGCCGGCAGTCTATGGTGGATTTGTCAGTTCAGTTGTTGAAGATAATTTTGTTTATTCGCTAAAAAAAGAGTTGCCCAAGAATTTAAGAGCTATAATGGTTATACCAAATCGTCCTATGTCAACATCTCAATCAAGATCAAAATTAGCAAAAAGCTTTACGATGCAAAATGTAGTTTACAATGTTTCAAGAGCATCACTTCTTAGTTCCGCATTTTTTAGTGAAAATTGGGATATGCTAAAAATAGCTTCAAAAGATTGTCTGCATCAAGACAAAAGAATGTTAGTTATGCCAGAACTTAAAGAGGTGCAAGAGGCTGCATTGGAAAATGGAGCTTTGATGAGCACTTTATCAGGAAGTGGATCTTCATTTTTCACTTTGTGCTATCAAAAAAATGAAAAAAAAATATACGAAGTTTTTAAAAACAGATTTGATAAATTTAGAATTGAGATATTTGATTTTGATAATACTGGATATATAATAGAGCAATAAGGTCTCATAAGTTGGAAAAAGAGTTAAATTCTGCTATAATTACTGATTTTAAAATACCTACACGCATGTGCGTTGGATGTAGAGGAAGATTTCCCCAAAAAGATTTATATCGTTTTCAAGAGATGAATAAAAAATTGGTAGATTATACTAAGCGTGGCAGAAGTTTTTATATCTGTAGTTTATGCATGAAGCAAGATAAAAAAAAGATAGCTAAAATCTTAAATGGAAAATTTAAAATAAAAAATATCGAAGAGTTGGCAAAATATTAAGGAGTTAGATACGAATGGGTAAGATCCGCATACACGAGATAGCAAAAGAGTTAGGAATAACAAGTAAAGAGACAGTTGCAAAAGCTGTAGAGATGGGATTTGAAGTAAAAGCACCTTCAAGTGGAGTTACTCCTGAAGAAGCAGAGAGTTTAGTAAATTTTATTTTAACCGGTGAAAAAGTATTGCCTTTGCAAGAGGACAAACCAGAAGAGAAACCAGTAAAAGAAAAACCTAAAGCTGTGGCTAAAATTAAAAAAGAGCCAAAAGTAGAAAAAGAGCCAGAATTGGTAGAGAAACCTAAAGAAAAAGAGATAAAAAAAGCTGATAAAGCTGAAGAAAAAACTCCTAAAACCCCAGAAATTCAAAAAACTCCAGAAATTCAAAAAGAAGTTAAAAAAGTAGAGAAACAAAAAATAGAAGCAAAAGTGCCAAAAATTCAAGAAGAAAAAGTTATTAAAAAAATAGTTCCAAAGGTTGAAGAAAAACCTAAAAAAGAAGAAGAGATAAAAGAAATCAAACCAAAAAGTGTAGAAAAGACGCAAGAACCTAAGAAAGTAGAAGAAAAAGTTTCTCTCTCAGCCAATGTAAGAAAGAGAAGAGGTTTGGTTATCGTCAAAAAGAAAAGAAGAAAAGAAGAGCCAAAAATTCAAAAAACTGCTGTATTTAGCGATGATGATGTGAAATCAGCTCTTAAATCTTCTTATAAAAATATCAAAAAAACTCCGACACTAGAGTCTGTTTTTGCAACTTCAGAGTCTAAAAAGAAGAAAAAATCAAAAAAATCTACGACAAGAAGCAACCAGACACAAAAAGTTAATATTGAACTAGATGTTCAGATGAGAGACATAGGTGCTGAGTTAGAAGAAGAGATGGTGGTTTTACCGGATTTTAGCGTGAAGCCAGAGGTTAAAGATGTTCCTAGAAAGAAGATAGACCCTTCTAAGATGAAGAGTACCAAAAAATCAAATTTTTTAAATCATGGTATTAAGAGACAGACTAAAAAAAGAAGAAGAAGAAGAGTGGAAGATAAAGAGTCTGCAATCATAAGTTCGATTGAAATTCCAGAAGATATCAGAGTTTATGAGTTTGCCCAAAAGATAAACAAACCTTTGGGCGAGGTCATAAAAGAACTTTTTACACTAGGTGTAATGGTTACTAAAAATGATTTCCTTGATAAGGATGCGATAGAGATTTTAGCAGATTCATTTGATCTGGAAGTGATGACAGTTGATGAGCAAGAAGAGTTTGACTATGTGAAACAATATGAAGAAGAAGAGGATGAAAATGCAATAGAGAGAACCCCTGTTGTTACGATTATGGGTCATGTTGACCATGGTAAGACATCTCTTCTGGATTATATAAGAAGTTCAAAAGTTGCAACTGGTGAAGCCGGTGGTATAACTCAGCATGTTGGCGCTTATATGGTAGAGAAAAATGGTAAAAATGTTACATTTATAGATACTCCGGGTCATGAAGCTTTTACAGAGATGAGATCTCGTGGGGCACAGGTTACCGATATAGTTATCATAGTAGTTGCAGCTGATGATGGTGTAATGCCTCAGACAAAAGAGGCGATAGAACACTCAAAAGCTGCCGGCGTACCTATAGTAATAGCAGTTAATAAGATGGACAAAGAGGGTGCTAACCCTGACTTAGTCAAATCTCAATTGGCTGAAATAGGCATAACTCCTGTTGATTGGGGAGGAGAGCATGAGTTTGTTCATATAAGTGCAAAAACAGGAGAAGGTATAGAAGATTTACTTGAGGTTCTACTATTGCAAGCAGAACTTTTAGAGTTAAAAGCCAACCCAGATAAAGATGCAAAGGCAACAGTCATAGAGAGTTCTGTTGAAAAAGGCAGAGGAACAGTGTCTACTGTTGTTGTGCAAAATGGAACCCTAAGATTGGGCGATACTGTTGTCGCAGGTGTTGCTTATGGAAAAGTAAAAGCACTCATGAATGATGAGGGCAAAAAAGTAAAAGATGCAAAACCCGGAGAGCCTGTTGTTCTTTTGGGATTGAGTTCAGTTCCTCTAGCAGGTGAAAAACTTGTCAGTGTAAAGAGCGATAAAATTGCTAAAGAGTATGCCAAAAAAAGATCAGAATATCTAAGGCAAAGAGAACTTTCAAAATCAACAAAAGTAACACTAGATGATTTAAGCTCAATGATAGCAGAGGGTGCACTAAAAAGCCTACCGGTTATAATAAAAGCCGATGTAGGAGGATCACTTGAAGCCATAAAAGGATCATTAGAAAAAATTAAAACTGATGAGACAAAGATAGATGTTATCAGCTCAGGTGTTGGTGGCATAACTGAAAATGATGTTGCACTCGCAAGTGCAAGTGAAAACAGTATCATATTGGGATTTAATGTCAGACCTACAGGGGCTGTAAAAGAGAAGGCGAAAAGTAGTGGGGTAGAGATAAAAACCTACAAAGTTATTTATGATTTGATAGATGATGTTAAGGATTTGATAGCAGGTATGCTTAGCCCTGTCATAAGAGAAGAAAATATCGGTCAAGCACAAGTAAGAGAAGTTTTTGTAGTACCAAAAATTGGGGCGATTGCAGGTTGTATTGTGACTGATGGTGTTATTAATAGAGGTGTAAAAGTCAGACTTATAAGAGACGGTGTTATCATATATGAAAGTAGTGTTTCATCTCTTAAAAGATTTAAAGATGATGTTAAAGAGGTAGCCAAGGGGTATGAATGCGGTATAGGCATAGATGGATATCATGATATAAAAGTTGGCGACTTTATAGAAAGCTTTAAAGAAGTAGAAGAGAAAGCAACTCTTTAATAATATGATGAAATCATACAGAGCGCCAGCTCGTGCAATAGTAACGAGAAATCTGCCCATAAATTTTTCTCTAAAAAGGCAGAAAACTTTAAAATATCATTTATGGGCAGAGGGGACAATAAAATGAAGTCATACAGAGCGTCAGCTCGTGCTTCAGTCGCGAGGAATTTTTGCGGAATTCACTTCCGTAAAAAGGGGACAGTTAAATGAAAAGCATAAAAATACAAAGAACACA
>JALVAU010000040.1 GCA_027011025.1 Campylobacteraceae bacterium
TTTAAAAATAAAGGTAAATTCTGAACCTATATTCGGTACAGAGTTTACCTCTACATGTACACCGTTTTTATCGCAAATATTTTTCACAATATTAAGACCTATGCCAAATCCTCCTGTTATTTTATCGCCCCTATAGTAGCGATTGAAGATTTTATTTATATCTTTTATGCCTTTACCTTCATCTCTGATTTTCAAGATGATATTATCACTTTTTTCAGTTAGACCCAGATATATGGTTGTTCTGTTTTTTGAGTATTTTATCGCATTTGAGATTGTGTTGTCTATGATTCGTGAGAGTTCTAGCTTGCAAAAGTTTATATGGATCTCTTTTTCTATACTTCTATCTATTTGTATCTCTTTTGAGTTTAGCAAATCCATAAAAAAATCTACTCTCTCCTCGCAAAAATCAGACAGATTTATATCAATTTTTGGATGCTCAACCGCATTTTTTCTTACAAAAAATTCCAAATCTTCATAAACTACTATCATATTTTTAAGAGCAGATTTTGCCCTTTTAATCATTTTGTTTTTACCATACAGTGCACTTAAACCATCAAGATTTAGCAAAATTACACCTATTGGAGTTTTCATCTCATGCATCGCATCTTTTATAAAATTTTCTAGATAAATATTGAATTTTCTATATGGCTCAACACTCTGTTTTATGATGAAAAAACTAGAGAGAAAAACCAACAGTACAATTATCATCAAAATTATCAAAGCATTTAAAATTATCTTAGAGTGTGAAATTTTTTTGGATACCACCAAAGTTTTGGCTCCAAAAACATTATCTTTTAACTTATACCTAAGATACCTATTTTTTTGACTTGTTTCATTGTCAAGTAGTGAAAATATTGGCTTGTTTCTTTCGTCAAATATGCCACTTTTATATATATTTGAGCGAGGAAAAAAGAACTCCACTTGGTTGGAGTTTGAAAATTTATATATCTTATTTGCTACTTTTCTAGCATAAGTTTGAAGTTTGATATTGTCTTGAAAAGATTCATTGTTTAGTTCGCTATTTATATAAAAATGCATAGGAATTGTAGCGATTAAAACCAAGATGATAACTTGTAAAAATATATATTTAAAGTCGATTAGTTTTTTATCAACCAATTTTATATCCAACTAATTTTTTAGTTTTTATAAACTCTTTGCCACATTTTTGTCGTACTCTTTTTACGCACATCCTGATATCAGAATATGTTATGTCTCTGCCTTCCCATACAACATTTTGCAAAGAGCTTATAGATACAAAATATCCTCTGTTTTGCACCAAATATGAAACCAGCTCAAGCTCTGTGGCACTCAAATCTATATTTTTGCCGTCTCTTGTGAGTCTTTTTGACTCGATATCAAATAAAAAATTGTTTTGTATTTTTACACTTTTTTCCGGAGTTTTAAAACAGTATGTCTTTATAGTATGATCAATTCTGTATTTCAACTCTTTAAGTTCAAATGGCTTACGCAGATAATCACTACATCCAAGCTCATACCCCAAGCTTAAATTATGAATATCCGTCAAAGATGTAAGCATTATAACAGGAGTGAAGATGCCATTTTGTCTTATCTCTTTTAGTATCTCATATCCGTCGATACCCGGAACTCTGATATCAAGCAGTAAAAGAGCATAGCTATTGTCATATATGGCATCAAGTGCATCATTTCCATCATCAAAGTCATCCACTTCATACTCAAACTCTTCTAAAAAATCTTTTATTGTTACTTTATATAGATAGTCATCTTCTAAGAGTAAAATTTTCATTTGATAATCACTTCTCTCTTTCTCTTTTTATCAAATATATATCTACTGTTTTCTTGATCTATGTTTTTAATGCTATATATATCGTATGGTCTCTCTTTTACTGCACTCATACATAAAACTATAAAACCTACATCTGTCATTCCAACGCTTTTCATAGGAATAACAACTATAAGATTTTTGCCTAACACATAATATCGTTTTTGTCTTTTAAATATTTTTGGATTCTCGACTAGTTTATCATACAACCCTACATTATAATTTTTGCCGACTATATAGTACCTGCCTACTTTTTTGTGCTTTTGTATATCTACAGCTATATTGATATAATCCTCATCGAGTAAAACTATCATTTTGAGATTAAATTTTTTTAGTCGTTTTTTTATATTTTCAAAGCCCATAATAACTTCAATAGAACCGATGAATTCCCTGTTTTTGCCAAATATTGGGGATATAGCCTTTATATTTAGTCTCTTTCCTAGTTCGATAGAAACCAAAGGCTCTTTACTTTGCTTAACTATCACCAAGCCTTTTCTAAACGACCCTAGTTTTGTACCAAAATAGTTGCTTTTATCCCAATTCCTAGCAAATGCTCTCAGATCTTTTGTGTGGATTTGAATATCAATATTATTAACACCTGTAGATCTTTTTATATCCTCAAGAACTCTTTTTATCTCTATTAGTGCCATCTTTTGGTTATTTTGTTCTAATGCTTTTTTTATAATAGGATTTTGTGAAATTAAAAGTGATAATGAGAGAGCATATCTTTTTTCTGTATCTAAATTTTCATTTAATATATCTATGTTTTTAGAGATATAGTCATTTATCACTTCATCTTTATATGTACGAGAGTATAGATTGTAAGCCAATAATATTCCAAGTAAAACAGTTATAAATATAGCAATAAAAAGAATGTAAATTTTTTTCATGAGGGTATTATACCAAAGAGGTTCTAAGACCTCTTTGGTTGAAGGTCTATTTTATCTTATGGTCACCTCTAATAACATCTATATCTAAACCCAATGCTTTAAAGTTGCTTCTAACAGAGTGTTTCTCTTTTAATACATTTGAGTTGTAGATACCCATTTGAGACTTTGGCGGTAATGCTTTTTGCAAATCAAAATCAGCTCTCTCTTGAGCGTTTACATAAAGAACAATATCAACAATTTGAGCATCACTCAAAGTTCCACCCTGACCTAATGGCATTTTTAGTTGCATCCAAGTTGCGCCTTTAGGGAGTTTACTCATACCGGCTCCAGTATTGTACGACAACCATTCACCTTTTGCATTTTTACCCCAAAGTGCTGGAAATGTTCCTACACCTGCACCATTTTTGGCATGACAAGATGCACATTTTTGTTCATATAGTTTTTTACCATTTAGATAGTTAGCATGTGTAACTTTTTTAAATAGTGGTTTAAAATGCTTTATTCCTTTAGGCCATATAGCTGCACCTGTTGGACCCCATGGACCTTTTCTATCCATTTTTACAGGTTTACCTTCTGATAACCAAGTTATATACGCTGCAATCGCAATAGAAGCTTTAGAATCAACAGGCAGTCTTTTTCCATTCATACTTCTCATAAAACAGTTGTTTGATCTATCTTGTAGAGTTTGAACTGATTTTTCTCTTTTTGACCAAGCTGGAAAAGCTGTACCGGTATCTAACCAAGATGCGATACTTCCTGCAGTTCCCGGTTTTCCATCTTCACCTTTTAAGTGACAATTTGCACAGTTTAGTTTATTGCCTACATAATCTTTTGTCAAAGGATGTGTATCAGTATGCAATGCTATATCCTCACCCAGTTTAACCATTTTTCCCACTTCGCCTTTTGGATACTCTTTTGGTGCAGTTCCCGCAAAAATATAACTTGCTCCTACTATCCCAATAACCGCAACAGCCAATAATCTCTTCATGATTTCTCCTTTTGAAATATCTTATTTTTGTATTATATTTTGTCTGTATAACTCAAAAATAACAAAAAATTGATATAATTAAAGAAAAATTTTATATAAGGAGAAGTAAATGAAAGTTATTTGTCCACATTGCCAAGCTATAAACAATGTACCTAAAAAAGATGATTATAAAAAAGCAAACTGCGGTAAATGTAAAAACTCTCTGCTAGAAGCAAAACCGATAGAGTTGACAAGCTCGAATATAGACAAAATTTTAGAAAATTCTGACATACCCGTTATAGTTGATTTTTGGGCT
>JALVAU010000041.1 GCA_027011025.1 Campylobacteraceae bacterium
TACTTAGATATCGCTTATAAGTTCTATTCCCTCCAAGCTATTTTGATAAGTCGTGCTTAGATAATCTATGTGAAATCTATCAAAATGGCTTTTTGCACCATTTAAGCAAAGTTTAAAATAGTCAATATTTGGTAGTATTTTGCTATTTTGTTTGCCATCTTTTCCCATGTAAACAAAGCAGTTTTGAACTATGGTACCGTCTTTATAGCATTTTACGCATCCATCTTGTAGATTTAGTCTATCATATCCTATCTCTCTTATATCTAGCTCTTTAAGTGAATTTTCAGAAATATTCTTTATGAGAATAGCGTTGAACCAGGAGTTATTATCTTTTTGTATGTTTAGCACAGCTCTATTTATAGTATCAGCCCTTCTGCGAGACGGTTCTTGATTGAAAATTCTTTTGTAACCCTTAACTCTAACAAACTCAATCATATCTATAGATATGCCATGACTTTTCAATTCTTTAGGATGTAGCAGACTTCCATATACTATTTGATTATAACTACTACTCTTCATCTTTTTTTAAAGAGAGTATCCATGTAGATATCTCTTTTAGCTCCTGATTTGTAAAATACTCAAACTCTGGCATTATATTTTGTTTGAAATTTTTATATTTACCTTGTGAGCCATTCTTGATGCTTTGTTCTATGCGCTTTTGTTTGGCACTTTTTGCAATATCAATAAATGCAGGTGCAGTTTTACCCTTTTTGATGCCATGACACTCCATACATCCATATAAGTTGACAATATTTTCACCAGAGACTGCTTGTGAAAAACTATATATAATACCAAGTAAGATTAGAACTTTTATCACAGAGCTTTCCTAGCTGACCTTACGCATCACAATTGGCTTTGCTTGTTGTGGTGTGTAAGATAGATTTCTAAAAATAATTTTTGGTATTATATCAAAAATATGTTTTTAAGTCCTTATTTAGTAAAATATCGTCACTACAAAACTTCCAAAGGAAAATATATCATGAGAGGCTACAAAGTCTTTTCAGGGACAGCTAACCCTGAGTTTTCAAAAAAAGTTGCCAAATATTTGTCTTTACCGCTTTCACCTGCTGTTATCAAGAGATTTAGTGATGGTGAGATAAGTGTGCAAATAAGTGAAAGTGTTAGAGGAAAAGATGTTTTTATTATCCAGTCAACATGTGCCCCGGCAAATGTGAATTTAATGGAATTGTTGATTCTTACTGATGCGCTAAAAAGAAGTTCTGCTAGCTCTATTACCGCAATCATGCCATATTTTGGCTATGCAAGGCAGGATAGAAAAGCAGCTCCAAGAGTACCGATAACTGCAAAATTGGTTGCAAATATGATAGAGACTGCCGGAGTTGACAGAGTTGTAACTATTGATTTGCATGCAGGTCAAATTCAAGGCTTCTTTGATATACCGGTGGATAACCTGTATGGTTCTATTATCTTTCATGAATATGTTAAAAATAAAAATCTAAAAAACCCTATCATAGCAAGTCCTGACATAGGTGGAGTAGCAAGAGCTAGAAGTTTTGCTAAAAAGCTAGGAGTTGAGATGGTTATAGTAGATAAGAGAAGAGAGAAGGCAAATGAATCTGAAGTGATGAATATCATAGGCGATGTATCAGGAAAAGATGTCATTTTGGTTGATGATATGATAGATACAGCAGGGACCATTGTAAAAGCGGCAAAAGTATTGAAGACCAAAGGTGCTACTAGTGTGATGGCTTGCTGTACCCATCCGGTTTTGAGTGGACCTGCTTACGAGAGGATAGAAGAGGGTGAACTTGATGAACTTATCGTATCTGATACCATACCGCTCAAAAAAGAGTCATCAAAGATAAAAGTATTGACAGTCGCTCCAACATTTGCTGAGGTAATCAGAAGAGTTTACCACAACGAAAGTGTAAATGGACTATTTATTTGACAACTGAACAATCTCGAATTAGAAACTTTTCTATCATAGCTCATATAGATCACGGCAAGAGTACGCTAGCAGACAGACTCATACAAGAGTGTGGTGCTGTAAGCGAGAGAGAGCTTGGTGCTCAAATGATGGATACTATGGATATAGAAAAAGAGCGTGGAATCACTATAAAAGCTCAAAGTGTAAGACTTGATTATGTAAAAGACGGTGAACACTATATACTCAATCTTATAGATACCCCGGGTCATGTTGATTTCTCTTATGAAGTTTCAAGGTCTCTTGCTTCAAGTGATGGAGCACTCCTGATAGTAGATGCTTCTCAGGGTGTAGAAGCCCAAACGATAGCAAATGTATATATAGCACTTGAAAATGACTTGGAGTTGATACCTGTCATAAACAAGATAGACTTGCCCGCAGCCGACCCGGATAAAGTAAAAGAGGAGATAGAGCATACTATAGGACTTGACTGCTCGGAGGCGCTTGAGGTAAGTGCAAAAAGCGGCATAGGCGTCAAAGAGTTACTAGATGCTATCATTGAGAGAGTTCCTGCCCCTAGAGGTGACAAAGATGCTCCTACAAAAGCTATCATATATGACAGTTGGTTTGATAACTATCTTGGAGCTTTGGCACTTGTGAGAGTTTATGACGGTAAGATTTCTAAAGGTCAAGAGATATATGTTATGGGTACAAAGAAAAAACACGAAGTTTTAAATCTCATGTATCCTCATCCTCTAGCACTCATAAAAACAGATCATATAAAAACCGGTGAAGTGGGTATAGTAGTATTGGGTCTAAAAAATATCGGAGATGTGCAAGTAGGCGATACCATAACAGACAATAAAAACAAAACCGCTCACGCTATAGAGGGTTTTGAAGAGGTAAAATCCTTTGTTTTTGCAGGATTGTATCCGATAGAAACAGATAAATTTGAAGACTTAAGAGATGCCCTAGATAAGCTAAAGTTAAATGACTCTAGTATCTCTTATGAACCGGAGACTTCTGTGGCTCTTGGTTTTGGTTTTCGTGTAGGATTTTTGGGTCTTTTGCATATGGAAGTTGTAAAAGAGAGACTCGAGCGTGAATTTGGACTTGATTTAATCGCAACTGCTCCTACCGTAACATATAGAGTCATTCAAACAAACGGTGAAACGATAGAGATACAAAATCCAAGTCAACTGCCACCGGTAAATGAGATAGAGAAAATTATGGAGCCTTATGTCAAGGCTACTATCTTAACACCGACAGAATTTCTAGGCAATGTGATAACTCTGCTAAATACAAAAAGAGCTATACAAGAAAAGATGGATTATCTTAGTGTTGATAGAGTGCTTTTGGAGTATTCAATTCCCATGAATGAGATAGTGATGGACTTTTATGACAAACTAAAGTCAGTCACAAAAGGATATGCCAGTTTTGATTATGACCAAAGTGGCTACAGAGAAGGTGACCTCGTAAAACTAGATGTTTTAGTAGCCGGTGAGGTTGTAGATGCACTCTCCATCATAGTGCCAAAACAAAATGCCCAAAGTAAAGGCAGAGAGTTTGTAAAAGCGATGAAAGAGATAGTGCCTAGACAACTTTTTGAAGTAGCCATACAGGCCAGTATAGGAAACAAAGTCATAGCTAGAGAAACAGTAAAATCTATGGGTAAAAATGTCACAGCCAAATGTTATGGTGGCGATATAACGAGAAAAAGAAAACTACTAGAGAAGCAAAAAGCAGGTAAAAAAAGGATGAAATCCATAGGTAGGGTTCAACTACCTCAAGAGGCTTTTTTGACTGTACTTAAACTAGATTGATATGCGTTGCCAACTCTGTCTAAATCTTAGTTGGCAACCTATATGTCAAAATTGTCTCGATACGCTTTTGACACCAACCCTCTCAAAAAGAGTTTTGGAAAACGGCTTGGAAGTATATACCTTTTACAAGTATAGTGAAATCTCAAAACTACTCCATACCAAGCACACATACATAGGCGCAAAAGTCTTTTCGCAACTGAGCAAACATGCCCTCGTACCCTTTGCAAAAGGATTTGAAGACCAAGATATATTTGTCCTCCCAATAG
>JALVAU010000042.1 GCA_027011025.1 Campylobacteraceae bacterium
GTATTGGATTTGTTAAATGGTGGAGTGTAGCGGGATCGAACCGCTGACCCCGACGCTGCCAGCGTCGTGCTCTCCCAGCTGAGCTAACACCCCAAGTCAGGTGATAAAATATTTTCGCAAATCAGCCCGGTTTTCATAAGGCGATTCGTTAAATATTTTTTCGCCGACAATTATATCATATTTTTTATTTAATTGAGTTTTTGCAAATGATAAAACCGCCCTAATAGCTAAATTTAGCTCTTTTGGTGTAGCGTTTGCACTCAAAAGCGAAGATGGGCCAGGTACATCTTTTGCTTTCAAAAAGATATATTTGTCACTTTTTATATCTTCTATCCTTTTGTTCTCTTCCTGATCTCTTCCTATGATTAGTTTTGCACCATCATCAAGCCTTAATTGTCTTCCATTTTTCAAAACATCGATATCAGAAACTTCCAAATCATCATATTTGATAAAATCTTTCATCTTTTTAGTGAAATTTATATCCGTCAAAAGGCATCCTCCGCCGGGTTTTTCAAAATCATCCCAGCCAAATTTTTCTGCCAATGCCAATTGCTCCTCTCTTCCCCTGCCATTTATACCTAAAAGCTCTTCTCTCTTCACCCAGCCTTCTAATTCCGGTTTTGTAGGTTTCATCACTTTTGCACTTAATGGTCTGAGTATCAAGCCCTCTTCATCTCCGGCTAGTTTTCTTACTGATTGCAAAGCATCGCTTCTTTGACTCATAGGTCTTTGCCCGACTACTTCACCTGTAACTAAAAAAGAGGCATCATATTTTGATAGTAATTCCATGGCAATCCTAAACATAAAGCCATGACAATCTATGCAAGGATTGAAATTTTTACCATACCCGAATTTTGGATCAAAAAGTATGTTTTTTATATATGTATCTCTAACATCTATCACTTTAAAATCAGCACCTGCCATATTTGCTCTTTTTTCCATAAGTTTGCTGATGTCTAATTTTGAACCAAAACCTATATTTATATTTAAAGCAGTTACTTCAATACCCTGTAATTTCATTAGTTTGATTGCTATCATACTGTCAAGTCCACCGCTAAATAGCGCCAAGCATCTTTTTTGCTTACTCTTCATAGGCTACTAATTCTCCTCTTCTTAGTTTAAATATTTTTTCCTGAAATGATCTTATATGAAATTGTTTTTCTTTGTAATTTAGATTTTTATCACTCTTGACCGTCTGAAGTTTTTCACTATAAAATCTAATTAAAAATGTAATCATAGCAGAAATCAACTCTGTTTCGTCATAAATCTTTATATCTTCCCAAAGCATGATTTCTCTAAGTTTAGTATCTTCATATCTGTTTTCTAGTAGAAGCTTAAATTCTTGTGAATGTGTTTTGAACATACTTATATCTATGGTATCAAGTAGAGTATCTATTAGAGATGGTTTTGAAAGAATGGTCTTTATTATTGTTAGTTCAAGTATATCTATGAAATTCTCTCTTTTTTCTCTTTGCGAAACTCCTCTTTTTAGTTTTACGAGATTTTGTGGAAGATTTAGCTTGCCGCTTAATACTCCTGCATAGCTCTCTTGGAGTGTAGCTGGAAGAGTTTGAAGATATGACATTCCCTCTTTGAGTGCCTTCTGTTTTTCAAGTCCATCGTGGAGGTTATATTTTTTTGCTATTATTTCTATTGCATATTCTACAAATGGTTGTGCTGTATTAAATAGTCTATTCAATTTTTCAATTTCACCTTTATGGACCATATCGGCTGGATCCATTCCATCTCCAAAGAGTATAACACCACCCTTAAATGAGTGTTGACTAAGCAATATAGAAGCTTTAAGGGCAGCCAAAATTCCTGCATCATCACCATCGTAAGCCAATATAATTTCAGGTTCCATTTTTGTGATAAGAGGCAAATGTTCTTGAGTCAACGCAGTTCCCAAAGTTGCAACTGCATTGTGGAAGCCTGCTTGATGAAGCATGATGGTATCCATATAGCCTTCGGTTATGATTATTCTTTTTTGTTTAAATATATGCTCTTTTGCAAAAAAGTATCCATAAAGAAGTCGTGATTTATTGAAGTATTTTGTTTGAGGTGAATTGATATATTTTGCAGGATGATTTGTGATAGTTCTTCCTCCAAATCCAACAATTCTACCATTTCTTGAGCGGATTGGGTAGATAATTCTATCTATAAATCTGCAATACGCTCTATCACTGTTTTGAGAGATATCTGCAACTCCAAACTCTTTTGCTTCTCCTATGGAGTATCCATAGCTACGCAAAAAATTTAGAGTTTCATCCGAGCTTGGAGCATAACCTAATTCAAATTTTTCTATTGTTGATTGTCCTATACCCCTTTGGAGCAGATACTCTTTTGCAGTTTTTTGATTATCGAGTTTTTTTCTGAAAAAAAGTGTCAAGTTTTCCATCAGTTTTCTATCTTCTTTTTTCTCTTCGCTGTCTGTGTAGGTAAGAGAAAAATTATACATATTTGCAAGTTTTTCTATAGTTTCTGGATAATTTAATTTTTCATATTCCATTACAAATTTGATAGAATCTCCGCCGGCACCGCAACTAAAACAGTGATATATTTGCTTTGACGGACTGATAACCAAGCTTGGATTTGAATCGTTATGAAATGGACACACTGCTTTAAAGTTTGCACCATTTTTTCTAAGCTCCAAGTAGCTTCCTACAACATCTACTATGTCTAATCTGCTTTTTAAGTTTTCTATTGAATTGTTGTCTATCATAGTTATATTGTAACGGCTTTCAATCTTGAATCTAAAATAAGAGAATTTATAATTTTATATTTCTTTAATTTTTTCATTCATAGAGTGTGTTGAGTTTGCAATTACTTCTGCTGATTTAGTTATCTGCTCAACCATGTTATGATTATTTTTGGCAATAGAAATTGTATCTGCTATTTTGTTCAGAGCATCTTGTGCACTGTTTTTAATATTTTCTGAGTTTTCTATATCATTAATACTTAAATCATAAGTGGTTTGTGTAGTTTCTTGCAACTCATCTATCGTAGTTTTCATTGAGTTTGACATCTCTACGAGTTTAACTGCCCCACTGGCGTTGGATTGGACTTTTTGGCTAGCACTAGATATATTTTGAACGATTATGCTTATACTAGCATTTATATCAGTAAGTGATTTTTGTGTATTTTCTGCAAGTTTTCTTACTTCATCTGCGACTACGGCAAATCCTCGTCCGTGCTCTCCTGCTCGTGCGGCTTCTATGGCTGCATTTAGTGCGAGTAGATTCGTCTGTTCTGCTATATCAGAAATAATATCTAAAACACTTTTAATTTCTTCAGCATCTCTTGTTAGGTTTTCTAAGGATGCACTGAGTTCAACTTCACTTTCGTGTGTTAATTGTATTTGAATGGCAAAATTAGACATAATTTGGGATGTTTGTAGGAGTTTATCCATGCTGTTTTTTAAGGCATTTAGTGTGTCTTGTGAAAAATCCAGGTTCTTTATGGATTCATCAACAATATGAGTGGTGCTTTTTTCTAGATCTAAAGTTTTAGCTCCTGTTTTTTCAAAAGCTTTTTGTAGATTATGTGCCATATCGTTTAGTGTATTAACTTGTGTTGTAATCTCTTGTGTGATATCTTGTAGTAGAAAAGCTTCATCTGTTTTTTTCATAAATTTATTTATTTGTTTTATCATTTGTGTATATTCAGATGCAAATTTTGTATCAATAGTGATATCTTGCTCTGAATTAAAATTTTCTAATATCTCATTTATTTTTTTCGTAATGTTCACACCAAAATATTTTTCATCTAAATCATGGAGAAAAATAACTAATGCTATAACAACTTGAACAACTTTGGATGTAGTATTATCAGTAAGCACAAATGCATTAATTAAAAGAAGCAATATTCCTGTCCAATGGACAAAACGCATCCTAAAAAATAGTGAATTTAGCATAGAAAACAACCTTTTATTTGAATTATATCTACATATACTATATCAA
>JALVAU010000043.1 GCA_027011025.1 Campylobacteraceae bacterium
TTATTTATTCCTCCTAAATATATCCGTCAACTCTTTATTGCCAAAAAGTCCTCTTCTTGCAAATAACATAAGTATAACCAAAAGTATGGAAAAAACAACCATTCTAAGACCCGGATGAGCACCTGTGTTGTATCCGAAAATATCCATATTTTGATCCAAAAATCTCAACCATTCTGTTCCACCCATAACAAGTATTGCACCAAGTATCGTTCCACTCATAGAGCCTAATCCACCAAGCACTATGATGATAAGAAGTTGGAATGTAAGCAAGAAAGTAAACTGGTCAGGAGCTATGGTTGTAAGCAATGAAGCCATAAGACCTCCGCCAACTCCCTCGAAAAATGCACTAGTCATAAAAGCATAAGTTTTTATCCAAAAAGTATTGACACCCATGGCTGTTGCTGCATCTTCATCATCTCTTACTGCTTTCATAGCCCTACCATACTTTGAATAGATGATATTTAACATAATCACAAATGTAACTATCATGGTAAAACCGGTCCAGTAAAGATTTGCATTATCAGGTATGTCATTTAATCCTAAAGCACCATTTGTCATAGTTGGCTGATTCATAGCAAAAATTCTGATAATAAAACCAAATCCCAAAGTTACAATAGCAAGATAATCACCTCTTACCCTAAAAACCGGTATAGAGAGTATAAAAGCCAACACGGAGGCAACAACACCACTCATGATGAGTGCTGGCAAGAAAGATGTATGCATAGCCAACACAAACGGTGTCGGATCTTCTAAGGCAAACATATCGAGTTTCGTTTCAGCAGGGATTAAAAATAGTGCCGTAACATAAGCACCAATCGCAACAAAGCCATTTGGCTCTAGTGAAAATTGTCCTGCAACACCGTTTATCAAGTTATAACTTAGTGCTAAAATAGCAAATATAGCTATATTATTCAATATACTAACAGCATAAGGGTCAAAATGATTTTGAGCAAACCAAACAAAAACTATGGCAACTGCCAAAAATGATAATTTTATCGCTTTCATATTTGCTCCTTAAAATCTACTGCGTTCTAAATCTTGACCCATGATGCCTGTTGGTTTAAACAACAGCACCAAAATCAAGAAAACAAAGGCAAAGGCATCTTTGTACCCACCAAGTTCTGGCATAAAAGCCACAACAACTATCTCTGTAAAACCAAGTATAAATCCGCCAAGAACTGCGCCTGTTACACTACCGATTCCACCAAGTACAGCAGCTGCAAATGCTTTGAGACCGACTATGATACCCATCAAAGGATCGATAGAAGGATAACTGATAGCATAAAAAATACCACCAATTGCTGCTAGAGCCGAGCCCATAGCAAAAACAAGCATTATGATAAAATCAGCATTAATACCCATAAGTTTTACTGTTGGTATATCAAAAGCTAGTGAACGAATAGCCATACCGTATTTTGTTTTATTTAGTATCCAAAGTGTGATAAAAAGCAGTACAAGAGTAACAGCTGGAATTATCACAACTGTCATAGGTATTACCATACCTTTAAAGTGCATAATCTGTGTTAAATAATCTGGCGCTGCAAATGCTCTAGGCACCCCGCCAAAAAGTACATTAAAGAGATTTTCCAAAAAGAAGCTGATACCGATAGCGGTAATCAGAAGTGAAATCTTTGGTGCATCTCGAAGTGGCTTATAGGCAACTTTATCTGTTAAAATACCTGTTACCATAGCAACAACTATAGCTAATATAACAGCTAATTCAAAAGGAACGCCAGAAGCGTGTGCCAAATAAGCGATGAAAGCTCCGACCATCATTATGTCGCCGTGAGCAAAATTTATAAGCCTTAGTACCCCATATACCAAGGTATAACCAATAGCAATCAATGCATACATACTGCCAAGGCTGATACCATTGATCATCTGTTGCATAAAAGTTAAAATATCCATTTAGGAAACCCCTATATTTTTTGAAGAATTTGAAGAATCAAACAGAGAGTTGCCTCTCTGTTTGATAGTATGTTTTATGGATTTACTGTTGTTAAATAAGCAAATTTACCATTTTTAACTACATTTACAACACCAGATTTTACAGCATCACCATTTTTGTTTATATTGATAACACCTGTAACACCGTGGAAGTTTTTAGTAGCTCTTAAGTTTTTATTGACACAAACTTTATCAGCAGGATCAGCACATTTGTTCATAGCTGCTAAAAGCATATTGTAACCATCTGCTGCAAGTGCACCCATAGAATCAGCTGGTTTATGATATTTTGCATGGAATGCTTTTACATAAGCTTTAGCTTCAGGAGAAGTTGCTGCTGCTTCATTAAAGTGGTCACTATACATGAAACCCTCAGCAGCTTTTCCGCCTATTTTGATCAATTCAGGGAAACCAACGCCATCACCACCGATAAATGGAGCTTTTACACCCATTGCTCTTGCTTGTCTAACCATCAATGCACCCTCAGGATAGTAACCTGTAAAAGCAACTATGCTAGGCATTTTTGATTTGATTGTTGAAACTTGAGCATTAAAATCTTTATCTCCTGAGTTTATAAGAACTCTACCTACTATCTTACCGCCTCTTGCTGTATAAGCTTTTTTAAACGCTTTTGAAACACCAACAGAGTAGTCTTGTTTAGCATCTGTTACGATAACAGCAGTTTTATAGCCATTGTCATAAGCATAGTTTGCTTGGATGGCACCTTGGAAAGGATCTATAAAACAAGCTCTTGTAACGAATTTTTTACCTTTAGTAACTCTTGGATTTGTAGAAGCATGAGTTATCATAGGTGTTTTTGCTTTTTCAGCAACAGGAGCCATAGCCATAGAGTTTGAGCTAGCTACTTCACCAAGAATTGCTGTAACATGATTTTTATTTATAAGTCTCTTTACTGCTGTAGCAGCTTCAACTTTATCACCTCTATCATCTAGAACGATTAATTTTACAGTATCACCGTTTTTTAATTTATTGTTTTGTGCATAAGCGATATCTAAACCACCTTTACTTGTCTGACCAAAAGCCGCAATAGGACCAGTAAGTGGAAGGACCACACCAATTTTAATCTCTTTAGCATAAGAGATACTAGCAATCAAAGCAGCACTAGCTACGATAGTTGTCATTTTTTTCATTTATTCTCCTTAGATTTTATAACGATAGTAATTTTATCAGTTTTTTTTAAAATATGCAAGTATATAAGGGGTATTTTTTAGACAATTTTGAAAAATAGCATAGATAAGCAATTATAATATTTCAGACCAAAAGAGAGGTGTAAAAAAATCGAGGGGTTAGTTTGATCTCTAGCCCCTATTGTAATAAGCCTTATTGTAGATAACTCGATTGCTCTTCTTCTGTGTCACTTTGGATTGAGTTTTGTTTAGTATCTGTAGTTTTGCCTTGCTTAATATAGTTTACTATGGCATTTAAATCCACTGTTCTCATATTTAAAGCTACATCTTGCATGAGCATTTTCATAGAGCCTCCAAAATGCTGATCTCTTTTGTAATTCTCTACGGACTCTACTATCTCATCTGCACTCATGCTCTTTAGAGTTCTGCTTCCTGCTCCTGCTCCTCTTTCTCCATTTTTTCCATGACATGAAGCGCATCTCTTTTCATACAGTGCCTGTCCATTTTGGATTGGTTGACTTTTACCTAGTATTGAGCTGACTATAGAATCACTCTTTTTATAGACTTTTACCTGAACTTTTCCCTCTTTTGCATACTTTTCAACCAAAGCTTTCAAATCTTTTGCAAAAGCTCCTTTTGCTTCAAAAACATAAGTATCGTCTTTTGCGATAGTTAGAGTTGTAAATATAAATAGTACGGAGATGAGTATTTTAAACATATTAGTAATCCTTAATTATAAAATTTGCTAAAGGATTATATCTGTTTTTTCTTTAGAGTGGGCTTTGAAGAGGATAAAATCAAAAAAGCCAAAACCACATCTGTGGCTTTGGCTGTGATATCAAATAAAATCTAATCTAAGATTAGAAT
>JALVAU010000044.1 GCA_027011025.1 Campylobacteraceae bacterium
GTTTGGTATATAGTCATAGACTCTGCCGATTATTTTGACTTTTTTACTTTTTGCAAGAGCTTTTGCGATGTGAGGCACTATTGACCATGCATCAATTTGTCCGGATTTTAGTGCACCTATGATGGCTCCAACTTTTTGCAGAGGTTTGAGTCTTATATCGGAGGGGCTAAATCCCTCTTTTTGAGCGATTTTATATGCGACATAGTGAAAAGATGAGCCTGTCTGCGTTATACCAAAGGTGTGGTTTTTTAAATCAGCTGGAGTTTTAAGTCCACCCTCAAAAGCCTTTTTTGAGGCTAGTATCATTTGACCATCTATCCCTTTCTCTTCGTGCAGTGCACCGCCTATGACTTTGATAGCACCTTTCCCCGCTAGATTTATAAGACCTCCGGAGATTGCTGTTACACCAAAATCAACATCACCTGAAGCAATAGCAACTGCCATAGGCTGAGCAGCTTTGAAAAATTTAAACTCAACATCAAGTCCATTTTTCTTGAAATACCCTCGCTCATAAGCTACAAAACTTCCAGCATGTGAAGTAAATCTCAAAGCCCCCACTCTTATCTTTTGCGATGCATTGGCTGTTTGCAAAAATATCAATCCCACCAAAGAGAACAGAATGACTAACTTACCCTTAAAACTCATCTTCATTATACAACTCCTTTAAAATTTTTTTATTATACCAAATCTTCTCTAAAAATGTATAAGTTATGTTAAGAAATCTTTAAGTAACATAAAAAATATTTTTAATCTCTACATGTAAGTGCTTCCATAAGGCTGTTTGATTATAATTATGGCATTAGAAGTTTTGCTATATAGGGATTAGGGCACTTGGGGAAACTTAGGTTTTGTGCCCTGAAACTTCTTTTCATTTTTGCTTTGTCCATGGCAGTATCTCTATCTCAGTTTTTAGGACTATGCCCAACTCTTCATAAACTCTTTTTTTTGCTAACTCTATGAGGGCTATAGCCTCACTATAAGTTCCACCTCCAAGATTTACTAAAAAGTTTGCATGTTGCTCGCTAAATGCCATATTTCCTATCTTTTTGCCTTTTAATTTTACTGTATCGAGTAGTTTTCCCGCAAAATTTTCTTTTGGATTTTTGAAGCAACTCCCGGCACTTGGAAAGTTTGGTTGATTTTGCCTTAGTTGTTTAAACATATCCAAAAGCTCTAAATCAAATCCATGATTTATCTCAAATATAGCTTCAAATACAACTTCTTTTATATCTGTATGCCTATATCCAAACTCTATATCTTTTTTATCAATCCAGCCAGATTGTGTTTTGATAGATTTTAAGTGATTAAATATTTCCCACTCTTTGAGTCCGGCATTCATCTTTATCATGCCCCCTAATGTTCCTGGCAACTTTTGCATAAGCTCAAAGTCTGCTAGGTTTTGTTTTTTTGCAAAAGAGAGAATTTTGCCACTTTTGGTTGCCCCTCCGATATGTAAAACTTCTCCACTTTTTTTGATAAAATCAAACTTTTTGCCTAGCATGGCAAGCATTGGAGGATTCGGAGAAACTAGCAGATTATTTGCCCCTCCTATCATGACATATGAACTACAATCTTGAATCTCATCTATGATTTCAACTTGTAATTTTGGTCCTATTTTGATACTTGAGTAGCTACTAAAGTCTATAGTTTTTTTCATCTAGTTAAAATATAAAAGTAGGTATCATTGTGATTATCTTGGTGGTAAACTCTATCATCATATTCATCATCCAAGGCATCGTGAAGATAGCTACAACGATAACAAGTAAAATCTTTGGTACAAAACTAAGTGTCATCTCATTGATTTGTGTGGTTGCTTGAAATATGCTGATAGCAAGCCCGGCGATGAGTCCGGCCATAAGCATTGGCATAGAGAGATAAAGAGCCATCTTAAAAGTCTCGATGCCTAGTCCGATAAATTTTGCTTCCATCTAGCTCTCTCTTAACTCTTTGTATTTTGTAGGAATTAAAAAGTCTCTTACTTCTAGCTTTGTATCGTAAAAACCGTGGTTATATCCTATCTCAAAGAGTTTGTCTATAGCACTGTATTGCTTGTCATTCATAGTGATTGATTTGTCATTTGCATATAGTTTTAGGTATTTTTGCAAAGTGGGAGCATCAACTCGTATCAAATCTCTTTGGAGGAGCATTTTTGAGAGAAGATTTTGGTTTTGGTGTGCTACTTTGACTGCTTTTGTCAAAGTCTCCTCATACTCTATGGCTTGATTTAGAGGAATTGATCTACGAATTGCCATGCCTCCTAGTGGAAGTGGCAAATCCTCTTTGCACTCTTGCATCCAAATATCCCAAAGCTCTCTCTCGACCTCTAGCTTTTCACTAAAATCAAGTATGCTCTCATGTATCAAAACGCCGGCATCAACTTCACCGTTTAAAACCGCATCTTCTATCTCTAAAAAGTTTTTATATATGACTCTTGCGCTAGGATAGGCTATCTTAAAGAGTAAAGCATTTGTTGTGTTTTTTCCGCTAAGAGCAACTTTAAAATTTCTCTTTAGTCTTTTATCTTTTAGCTTTACGACTTTTGGACCATAACCCTCTCCAAAACTAACAGCAGTACGAAGTAGGGCATACTCATCTCTGATTTTTGGATATAGTCCAAAACTAATAGCGGTGATATCGTAGATATTTTCCAAAGCTTTTAGATTTAGAGTCTCAATATCAAGTGCAATGTTGTCAAAATTTACACCCTCTAAAGTGATCCAGCCAAACTTAATAGCATAGTACATAAATATATCGTCTGCATCCGGTGAGTGAGCTACTATAATATTTCTCAAAAAATCTCCTCTTGCAAGTACCTAACCAAAAGTAACACCAATTAATAGAAACTAGGAAAGGTTGCATATGTGAGATTATTTTATCACTTTGTGCTTGAAATTGTGCTTTTATCTTCCAAAAAATAGAAGTTTTAATAAAAAAGTGATAAAATAGTAAAAAAATAGATAAGGAATTTTATGGAGATAGATGCAAATAAGAAAAAAGCGATAGATTTAGCTATCAAACAGATAGATAAGACTTTTGGAAAAGGTGCTTTGATAAGACTTGGAGACAAGGTTGTAGAGCCGATAGACTCCATAAGTACAGGCTCTTTAGGGCTTGATTTAGCTCTTGGGATTGGTGGTGTTCCAAAAGGTAGAGTTGTTGAGATTTACGGACCGGAGAGTTCAGGTAAGACAACTTTGGCTTTGCAGATCGTGGCTCAAGCACAAGAGCAGGGAAGTATTTGTGCTTTTGTAGATGCTGAGCATGCTCTAGATGTGAAATATGCTGGAAATTTAGGCGTAGATATCGACAATCTTTTTGTCTCCCAGCCAGACTTTGGCGAGCAGGCCTTGGATATAGTAGAGACTTTAGTCAGAAGTGGTGCGGTTGATGTGATAGTTATTGACTCAGTTGCAGCTCTTACGCCAAAAAGTGAGATAGACGGTGATATGGGCGATACTCATGTCGGACTTCAAGCAAGACTTATGAGTCAAGCTCTTAGAAAACTCACAGGTGTTGTTAGCAAGATGGGGACAACTGTTATATTTATCAACCAAATCCGTATGAAGATAGGCACTATGGGATATGGAAGTCCAGAGACTACAACAGGTGGAAATGCACTAAAGTTTTATGCTTCTGTCAGGATTGATGTGCGAAGAATTGCAACTCTTAAGCAGAGCGATGAGCAGATAGGAAACAGAGTAAAAGCGAAAGTTATAAAAAACAAAGTAGCTCCACCTTTTAGGCAAGCAGAGTTTGATATAATGTTTGGCGAAGGTATAAGCAAAGAGGGTGAGATAGTTGATTATGGTGTCAAGCTTGATATCATAGATAAGAGTGGAGCTTGGTTTAGCTATGGAGAGACTAGGCTAGGGCAGGGGAGAGAGAATGTGAAGGCTCTTTTGAAAGAGAACAAAGAGTTGTCTAAAGAGCTTGAGGATAAA
>JALVAU010000045.1 GCA_027011025.1 Campylobacteraceae bacterium
GCTATATAGCAATTTTTACTCTCAGGAATGAAATCTATCGAATTATTAGTGTTCGAAGATGCAGAAAAAATGAGGAAAGAAATTATGAAAACAATCACAGCTAAAGAATTTGATGAGAAATTCAACAATAGTGAAGATGTTGCAGAGTATTTGGATTTTGGTGCTGCTGTAAGATTAAAAGATGTCAAAAAGTTGAAAACAGAAACTAAAAAAGTAAATGTTGATTTTCCCGAGTGGATAGTGGAGTCTTTAGATAAAGAAGCTAAAAAGATTGGTGTTACAAGACAGTCTATTATAAAGATGTGGATTGCCCAAAGACTAAAAGAAGAGACAGGACATCTACAAGCAAGTTAATTGCCACTAGGAGGTGGTTTTTGACTTTTGATTTTGCTAGCAATTGCAAAATTTTAGTCAAAAATTGCACCTCTGACTATCATAGATATAATTCATTGAAGCTCAAGCTCCAAGCTGTAAAATTAATTTTACACAAAAAAGAGTATAATATTCTTTGTATGTAGTGATAAGGATATTTTTATGGATAATTCTATATTTGTCGGTATTGGCGCTAGTGCCGGCGGACTTGAAATTTTAAAAAAGTTAGTCAAAAAACTCCCGGTTGCATCAAATAATATATATTTTATAGTGCAACATCTTGACCCGAATAAAAAAAGCTCTTTGATTAAAATATTATCAAAATATTCAACCTTACCCATCTCGCAAATTGAAATGCAAACAAATTTTTTACCAAATCATGTTTATGTGGTCCCCTCAGGAAGCAATCTTATCTTCAGAAATAATCATTTAGTACTGGAGTCTGAATCTAGAACAGATTTTACTCCAATTCCATCGATAGACATCTTATTTGATTCTTTAGCATTATATAAAAAATCAAAAACATTAGGAATAGTTTTAACCGGTGCAGGAAATGATGGCTCAAAAGGAATAAAAAGTATAAAAGACCATGGAGGCTGTACTATAGCCCAAGATCCCAAAGAAGCATATCATCCAAGTATGCCACAAAGTGCAATTGAAACAGGCTATATAGACAAAGTGTTTAGTATCGAAGAGATTATAAAATATATTTCAGCATCTTTGCCGGCAAATAAAAGATTGCTAAATGAAAAAATTACCCCAAATATTTTAAGAGCGATAAAAAAGATCTTAAAAGAGCAGGAAAATTTAAATATCGATAAGTATAAAGACGATACCATAATAAGACGCATAAACAAACGGATACTTCTTATCGGAAAAAATACACAAGAAGAGTATATGGAATACATAGAAGAACATCCAAGAGAAGTTCATCTTTTATACCAAGATATTTTGATTGGAGTGACTGCATTTTTTAGAGATAAACTATCATTTAAAGCATTAGAAGATGAATTAAGCTCATACTTAAAAGATAAACCTCAAAATTATGAACTAAGAATTTGGTCTATAGCCTGCTCGAGCGGCGAAGAAGCATATTCTATAGCTATTTTAATCGCACAAATAAGCAAAAAATTAAAAAAGACTTTTAATGTTCATATTTTTGCCACAGATATAGATAATGAGGCCTTAGATGTAGCAAGAGATGGATATTATGCTAAAAATTTACTTGATGGGATGGACACCAATCTACTTAACAAGTATTTTGTAAAGACTCAAAATGGGTATAGAGTTATACAATCCATAAGAGAGCAGATTGTTTTTACTCATCATAATCTATTAAGTGAGCCACCGTTTATAAAACAGGATATTATAAGCTGTAGAAATTTTTTGATATATATCAAGCCGGAAACTCAGCAAGAAATTTTCACACTGTTTCATTATGTTTTAAAAGATCATGGTATACTGTTTTTAGGTTCATCAGAATCTACATTGTTAAGTGTAAAATACTTTTTAGCTCTTAATTCGGAACATAAGATATATAAAAAAGAGAAATTAAAAAATCCGCCAAGATTGTCTAGCCATTATTTTTCCAAACATCTTGAGCAAAGCTCTAAAAGCAAACCGATTATAAATAGTAAAAACCAAACTATAGATACAGAAGAGCAGATATCTAAAAAAATCTTTAATTTTCTTGCCCCTGATTGTTTATTGATAGACAAGAATTATTCTATCGTTTACAAAAAAGGCAAAATACCGTTTTTGAGATATGGAGACGGATTTGTAACACTGAATATTTTAGACAATATAAATGAAGAGTTGCGCTATGATATGTCTATTTTAATCTCTAAAGCTTTTGATTCCGGCAAAGTGTGTCGCACAAAGTTTATAGAGTTCAATTTAGATACTGACAATACGGGTTTTTTGCGTATTATTGCATATCCTTTTAAGGATATGAGTAGCGATATGCTTTTATTGTATTTTCAAAATATAAATGCAAAAGAGTTAGAGTTTAATACGCAAAATTCAGTTCTTGCAAATGAATCTTTGGTTGTTGCAAGTTTGGCTAAACAACTTCAAGAGATAAAAAAAGAAAATCATCTGCTAGCTGATAAAGTTAATATAAACAAAGAAAATATGCAATTACTAAATGAAGAGTTGCAGAGTTCAAACGAAGAGCTTCAAAGCTCCAACGAGGAGTTAGAAACTTCAAATGAAGAGTTACAGAGTTCAAACGAAGAATTACATGCTTCAATACTTAGTGTTAAATCACTCAAACAGCACCTTTCTCTCATATTGAATTCTACCCTAAACGGTATGATTGGTTTGGATTTGGAAGGTAAAATCACTTTTGCAAATGATGCAGCTGTGAAAATTCTCGGTTTCTCAAGAGATGAACTTGTGGGAAAAAACGGGCACAGGCTCTGGCACCATACAAAACCGGATGGAAGCTATTATCCTTATGAGGAGTGCTCGCAACATTATTCTTTGCAAAAAGGAATTTCCAAGAGAAGCGAAGATCTGTTTTGGAAAAAAGACGGTACATCATTTGAAGTTGAAGTTTTACAAAATCCAATAGTAAAAGATGGTGTTATAAAAGGTGCTGTTTTATCTTTTTATAGTATAGCAGAAAGAAAGAACATGCAAAGATTGTTACAACACGAACATCAACTAGCAGATCTCTTTATGAACATAGAGGGTGCATTGATGTTGACGCTTGATATGAATGGCAATATAAGCATGATAAGCGAACAAGGTTGTAAACTTTTAGAAGTTAAACATGATGAAGTTATAGGCAAAAATTTTATTGATAATTTTATACCCAAAGAGATTCGTTCAGAAATAAAAAATGTTTTCAATAGTGTGATTGCAAAGAAGACAAAGATAGTATCGCACTATAGCAATGAAATTATCGATGCTCTTGGCAAAAGACATCTTATGGCATGGACAAATAATTATATAAAAGATATAAATGGAAAGATAGTAGGTGTTATATCATCAGGGCTTGATATAACAAATGAACAAAAATTACTGAAAAAACTAGCCGAAGAAGAAAATCTATATAAATTAACTTTTGAAGAAGCTGATATCGGGATTGCACATGCTTTGTTGAATGGAAGATTTATGGACACAAATGCATATCTTACAAAGCTTTTAGGCTACACAAAAGAAGAATTTAAAAAACTTAGTGTATCTGATATAACTTATCCTGATGATATGGAAAATGACAAAAAAATGATAAAAGATCTTATAGTCGGCAAGAGGGATAATTATCATATAGAAAAGCGCTATATTCATAAAAATGGAAGTGTTATATGGGTAAATATAGCTGTAGTTCTTCTAAAAAATGAGTTTGGTAAAGCTCTATATTTTTTAAAAATCATACGAGATGTTACGGAATTAAAACTTTTAATGTACCAACTAGAGAGCGAAGAGACAAAACTCAAAAATATCATAGAATTTATACCTACTCCTATCATGATATATGACGAGGATGGTAAAATCTTGATAGCAAATAAAATTTTTAAAGAGACTGTAGGATATAT
>JALVAU010000046.1 GCA_027011025.1 Campylobacteraceae bacterium
GTCTATCATCTTTTGAAAAACCGTGATACTCTTCTATAATAGGGTCAAATAGTGGTGCAAATAGGGTATATGACTCTTCATCCCCCGCATATACACCTATGCCACTATCTGGATTGTCCATACCTGATTTTATAGCTTGTTCTATGGTAAAGCCATTTTTTGTCTTTAGATCTTTTAAATCTTCAAAGACCTCTTTTGTGAGATACTTTGCCATCAAAGATTTGTATTCTTGTGTAAAATTTGGATATGTCATTATGAGCCCTTTTTTTAAAGATTATAGCATTATTTATAAAATATTTCTTTTTAAAAGGTATAATGAGTCAAAATTATTTATATAAAATATAGGAAAATAGAATGATTAAAACAATTATGCCAATTACTGCTATTATTGGTTTGAGGTTTATGGGGCTGTTTATTGTATTGCCGGTATTATCGGTATATGCACTTGGTTTAAAAGGTTCTAACGAATTTTTAGTTGGTGTTACTATTGGTGGTTATGCACTAACGCAAATGTTATTGCAAGTCCCTTTTGGTATGCTTTCAGATAAAATAGGCAGAAAAATAACTATAACCATAGGGTTGATTATCTTTATAATAGGCTCAATCATATGTGGGTTCAGTACCGATATATATACTCTTATGTTTGGCAGGTTTGTTCAAGGTGCCGGTGCTATAGGGGCAGTAGCAACTGCTATGATAAGCGATATGGTAAAAGAGGAAGTTAGAGCAAAAGCCATGGCCATTATGGGTGGAAGTATAGCAGCGAGTTTTGCACTTTCGATGATGATTGGACCCTTGGTGGGTGGTTATTGGGGGGTAGATAAACTCTTCTTTTTGGTGGCAATTTTTTCTGTGTTGGCTATTATCGTTCTTTTTACAAAAGTTCAAAATCCACCGAAGATTGCACATAGTTATGATAATAGCGAGAGAAGGCTTTTAGAGATTTTAGCCAACAAAGATTTGATGAAGATGAACATAACAAATATGCTTCAAAAAGGCATGATGACCTTAGCTTTTTTGATTATACCCATCTTGATGTCCAAAGAGTTTGGCTGGGAGAAAAAGGATTTGTGGATGGTCTATATGCCGGCTATGGTTTTTGGGATACTTGCGATGGGACCTTCTGCTATCATTGGTGAAAAGAGACATAAAGCAAAAGAGATGTTGATGCTAGGTATTATCCTGTTTGCGATTAGTTATGCGATTATGGGATATGCACACTCTGCAACTGTTTTTATAGTGGGAGTTGTTGTTTTCTTTATAGGTTTTAATATGCATGAACCTCTTATGCAATCTATGGCAAGTAAATATCCTAGAATTCATCAAAAAGGTACGGCTCTTGGAATTTTTAATTCATTTGGATATATCGGAACATTTATAGGCGGTGTTTTTGGGGGATATTTTTTGCAAAATTATGGCATGCAAGAGATAGCAATAGTGATAATAATAGTAGCATTTATGTGGTTATTTTTAGTGGCTAGCATAACAAACCCAAGGATAAATAAAAATCTATATCTAAGTTTTGGAAATATAAATTTAAACAAAGCCCAGGATTTACATGATATAGACGGAGTCATTGAGTGGTATAAAAACGAGAGCGAAAGTATTTTGATTATCAAATATAATTCATTGGATACCAATAAAGAAGAGATAGAAAACTTTTTGCATTGATAACTGTTTAGTGCACAAGGTCAGTTATGATAATACTCTTTTTTGTTTGCCTTGGTGCTGCTACCCTCTTGCCGGGTGGCAGTGAGGCATATTTTTTATACAAGTTAGATCAAACTCCAAATCTACTATATGTCTATTTGATTGTCGCTACACTTGGCAACACTATCGGATCTTTTATAAACTATCTTTTAGGAAAATATTTAAGAGAGTTTGCAATTAAAAAATCATACTTTAAACCAAGTTCAATTCACAGAGCAACAAGTTTCTTTGAAAAGTATGGGTTTGCATCTTTGCTACTGTCTTGGACACCTATCATAGGAGATCCTATCACTTTTGTAGCAGGAATTTTAAAATATAGTTGGTGGAAATTTTTAATTTTTGTCTTTATAGCAAAATTCACAAGATATATAGTGATTGCATATTTATACAACTATTTTGCTATAATATAAGTACCTAACCAGAAGTAATACCATTTTTGGTGTTACTTCTGGTTAGGTACTTAGTAAAATTAAATAGGAATCTTATATGCAAATCAAACTAAACTCGCCATTAGATATGCATCTACATCTAAGAGATAATAAGATGTTAGAAACTGTAGCGCCACTTAGTTCTTATAGTTTTGCAAGTGCCGTTATCATGCCAAATCTTGTGCCACCTATTACAACTATTGAAGCTTTGCTTGAGTATAAAAAGAGGATAATAGACTCTACATGTAGAGATACTTTCGAGCCCCTTATGACACTTTTTTTTAAAGATGATTATAGCTATGAGTTTTTAAAAAAAGCAAAGAGAGATATATTTGCACTTAAACTTTATCCCTCAGGCATAACTACCAATTCTGAAGGTGGAGTAAGTAGTATGGATATAGAGAGTTTAAGAGAAACTTTTGAAGCCATGAGTGAGTTAGGTATTCCTCTGCTAGTCCATGGTGAGACAAATGGTTTTGTTATGGATAGAGAGAGGGAGTTTGGCTCTGTTTATGAGCAGTTTGCTAAGAATTTTCCAAAACTTAAAATAGTGATGGAGCATATCACAACAAAAGAGAGTGTAGAGTTGCTTGATAGATTTGAGAATTTGTATGCTACGATTACACTTCATCATCTATATATTACACTTGATGATGTAGTAGGAGGCATGTTAAAACCCCATCTTTTTTGCAAACCGATAGCAAAGAGACCTAAAGACAGGGAGGCTCTTTTGAGGGTTGCACTCTGCGCTCATCCTAAAGTGATGTTTGGCAGTGATTCAGCGCCTCATCCGGTTGATAAAAAAGAGAGTTGTGGTTGTGCAGCAGGCGTGTTTACGGCTCCTATTGCTCTTCAGGCTTTAAGTGAACTGTTTGAAAAACATAACTCTTTGGATAATCTTCAAGCATTTGTAAGCCAAAATGCAAAAAAAATATACAATCTAAACCTACCAAAAAAAGAGATTATACTAGAGAAAAAACCTTCAATAGTACCAAAATCATATGGTGATGTCGTTCCAATGTTTGCGGACAAGAAACTTTCATGGAGTATCAAGAGTGTTTCATAAAATTTTAGTTTTAGAGGATAATGAGCTTTTGCTTGAAACTTTAGGAGAGTTTTTGACTGACAATGGATATAGTATTTCTCTTGCCAAGAGCGGTCAAGATGCTCTAGATTTTACATATAAAAAAGATTTTGATCTCTTTTTGCTAGATGTAAAAGTTCCTGATATCAGTGGTTTTGAGTTTTTAAAACAGATGAGAGATGCTGGGTGTAAAACTCCTGCTATTTTTTTGACTTCACTTAGAGATAAAGAGAGTCTAGCACAAGGTTTTGGTCTAGGAGGTGATGATTATATAAAAAAACCATTTGATCTAGATGAGCTTCTCTTTAGAATTCAAGCTGTTTTAGCAAGAAAAAACGAAGAAGAAGATGAGATAAAGATTTTTGATGATTTTTATATAAACAAAGAGAGAAAAAGAGTTTATAAGGCAGACAAAGAGTTAAGTCTAAATCTAAAGGATTATGAACTGTTGTGCCTGCTAATAGAAAATAGAGGCAAAGTTGTAACAATGGAGATGATAGTAGATAGATTATGGAAAAATGAAATTGCAAATATAGGTTCAATTAGAGTCTATATCACAAATCTGAAAAAGATTTTTGGCAAAGACTCCATCTTTAACATTAGAGCGGTTGGATATAGGTTTGAAAAGTAGCGAAAAAAAACTTCTATATTTAAACACTTTTTTCATATCTATC
>JALVAU010000047.1 GCA_027011025.1 Campylobacteraceae bacterium
CAGTATAATGATACTCAATAATTTACAATAAATAAATTTTAAGGACATAATGAATGACAATATTTAGCAAGATAATCAAAGGTGAAATACCTTGTAATAAAGTACTTGAAAATGATAATTTTCTAGCTTTCCACGATATCAACCCAAAGGCTCCAATTCATATATTGATAATCCCAAAAGTAGAGGTAGAAAATTTCCAACAAGTCACACCCGAAATCATGGCTGGAATGACATCTTTTATACAAGAAGTCGCAACTCTACTAGGGCTCGATAAAAATGGGTACAGACTCATAACAAACAATGGACAAAATGGCGGACAAGAGGTAATGCATTTGCATTTTCACCTTCTAGGTGGTGCAAAACTATCATGGGGACACATGGCAGATAGCGACACTAAAAACTTTTTTTAGACAAGAAGTGTCTATTATGGGCACCTCTGATAATCCTATACACTGATAGAACCCTGGTATAGGGTTATCAGAGGTGCCCTTATGTGGTTAGTCTCTCTTGTCTAGCCACTCTTCAAAATACTTTATCTGTTTTTTTGTTGAATTTACAGATGTGCCACCTTGTGAATCTCTTGCGTTCATAGAGTTATAGAGTTTCAGTATATCAATAACATCTTCTTTGATTTTTGGCTCAAATTTTTTTAACTCTTGCAAATCTAATTCACTCATATCTTTTCCATTATCATCCGCATAACCAACTATTTCACCTGTTAACTTATAGGCATCTCTAAAGGTATATCCACACTTACTAGTAAGATAATCAGCCAAATCTGTAGCACTCAGATGACCTTTTTTAGTAGCCTTCAACATCGCTTCTTTTTTAATACTCATAGTTTTTAGTGCTTCTGTAAGTATTTTTATAGATATAAGAGCTGTTTTAATACTATCAAAAACACCCTCTTTATCTTCTTGTGTATCTTTATTGTAAGCCAATGGAAGACCCTTCATGACAGTTAATAAAGATATCAGATTTCCATACACTCTGCCTGTCTTACCTCTTAGAAGTTCTGGAACATCTGGGTTTTTCTTTTGTGGCATTATTGAACTACTTGTGCTGTATTCATCACTAAGTTCAACAAAACCAAATTCACTGCTACTCCACAGAATAATCTCTTCAGAAAGTCTTGAAATGTGCATCATTAAAACAGAAATATTAAATAGTATTTCTAATGCAAAATCCCTATCACTAACCGTATCCAAACAGTTTACACTAACACTTGAGAATCCCAAGAGTTTTGCTTCATACTCTCTGTCTGTTTGATATGGCGTACCTGCAAGAGCAGCACAACCAATCGGAGATATACTGTTTCTTTTCATAGAGTCTTCAAATCTTTGTATATCTCTTTTAAACATAGAACTATAAGCAAGCAGATGGTAAGAAAAATTTATAGGTTGAGCATGTTGTAGATGAGTCATACCGGGGAGCAAAGTATCTGTATGCTCTTTTTCTATCTCTAACAACACTTTCTCTAGTTCAAAAAGCAGATCAATTAACTCTGTGTTTTTTCTCAATACAAAAAGTCTAAAGTCTAAAGCAACTTGATCATTTCTGCTTCTAGCCGTATGCATTCTTTTTGCATCATCACCTATAAGTGTTGTT
This sequence comes from Campylobacteraceae bacterium, assembly GCA_027011025.1. GTDB lineage: Bacteria > Campylobacterota > Campylobacteria > Campylobacterales > Sulfurospirillaceae > JAADIZ01. The sequence continues at coordinate 1,609 of JALVAU010000047.1, forward strand.
AATCTATTTTCTATAGACATATGTATATCTTCATCTTTTATATCAAAAATATATTCATCTGCCTCTATCTCTTTTTGTATTTTATTTAAACCACTTATAATATTTGTTTTTGCATTTTCATCTATAATACCCTGCTTTAAAAGCATCTTTACATGAGCAATAGAGCCTTCAATATCCTCTAAATAGAGCTCTTTATCAAACATTATAGAGGCATTAAATTCATCCAGTATTTTTGCACTTGATTTTTTGATTTTTCCTGAGGCAACTTTTGACATTGCAATTCCTTACATGTAGAGAATCAGGGAGAAAGTTTCCCCCTGCATATAGTAGTTAAATTTTAAAGTTTTGGACCAAACTCTGAAAAGTCTGAATCTTCTGTTATATACTTTTTAAAGTTCTCGATAAACATATTTGCCAGTTTTTGGCTTGTTTTATCATACTCTTCTTTATCTTCCCAACTATTTTTTGGATTTAATAGTTTAGTTTCGACTCCATCTAAACTCTTTGGAACGCTCAAATCAAAAATAGGAAGTTTTTCAAATTCACTCTTATTGATACTTCCATCCAAAATAGCACTTATACAAGCTCTTGTAGCTTTTATACTCATTCTGCTTCCAACACCGTAAGCGCCTCCGCTCCAACCTGTATTTACAAGAAAAACTTCTACGCCATGTCTGTCTATCTTTTCACCCAAAAGTTTTGCATACACTGTTGGATGTAGAGGTAAAAATGCCTCGCCAAAACAGGAACTAAATGTAGCAACAGGCTCTGTTATACCTCTCTCAGTTCCCGCTACTTTAGCAGTATATCCACTCATAAAATAGTACATAGCCTGCTCTTTTGTAAGCTTTGAAACAGGAGGTAAAACGCCAAAAGCATCAGCAGAGAGAAAAATGATCTTTTTAGGATGCCCTGCTTTTGAATCTTCTTTGTAATTTTCTATGAAATATATTGGATACGAAACCCTAGTATTTTCCGTCTTACTTCCATCATCATAATCAACCACACCATTTTCATCAGCTACCACATTTTCCAAGAGTGCATCTCTTCTTATAGCATGAAATATCTCAGGTTCATTCTCTTCTTTTAGATTTATACATTTTGCATAACAACCGCCCTCGAAATTAAAGATACCATTGTCATCCCAACCATGTTCATCATCACCTATAAGCTGTCTTTTTGGATCAGTTGAAAGAGTAGTTTTTCCTGTGCCGCTAAGTCCAAAAAACAGAGCAGCATCTCCATCTGCACCAACATTTGCGGAACAGTGCATGGATAGTTTGCCTTCTAAGGGCAACCAGTAATTCATCATAGAGAATACACCTTTTTTTATCTCTCCACCATACCATGTACCGCCGATTATAGCGATATTTTCTTCAACATTAAATATAACAAAAACATCAGAATTCAGACCATGTTTTTTATAATCCTTATCAACAGTTTTGCAAGCAACATAAAGAGTGAAATCAGGTTTAAAATCCACCAAATCTTTCTCGTCCGGTCGAATAAACATATTTTTTACAAAGTGAGCCTGCCAAGCAACTTCAGCAACAACTCTTATGCTCTTTTTACTATCTGCACTTGCTCCGGCATAAGCATCTTGGATATATAGGTCCTTATTTGAAAGCTGTTTTTTTGCAACCACAAAAAGTTCGTCAAAAACTTCCTTTGTTGTTGGTTGGTTTATTGCACCCCAAGAGATATACTTCTGTGAAGGATCTTGTTTAACGAAATATTTATCTTTTGGACTTCTTCCTGTAAATACTCCTGTATCGACCATAAATGCACCACTACTCGAAACTTTTCCTTCCTTATTTGCAACTTCATGATCAAAAAGTTCTTCATAACTCAAATTGTGATAAACCTTGCCTATATTTTCCAAGCCCAACTTTTCAATTCCATTAACCTTCAACATAATATCCTTCTTTATTTAAATATCGATAACAATACACCGGCTGCTACGGCTGAGCCAATAACACCAGCAACATTTGGACCCATGGCATGCATAAGTAGCATATTTGTAGGATCACTCTCCATTCCAACTTTATTTGATACACGAGCTGCCATAGGTACAGCACTGACTCCAGCTGACCCGATAAGCGGATTTATCGGATCTTTGGAAAATTTATTCATCACTTTTGCCATCAAAACTCCAGCCATTGTTCCAATTGAAAATGCAACAAGTCCTAAAGCCAAAATTCCCAAAGTATCGGCAACCAAAAACTTTTCAGCTGCCAATTTTGAACCAACACCAAGCCCTAAAAATATAGTGACTATATTTATAAGTGCATTCTGCATTGTACCAGACAATCTATCAACAACGCCTGAAACCCTGGCAAAATTACCAAAAGTAAGCGCACCGATAAGAGGTGTAGATTCAGGTAAAATTAAAATGGAAAGAATTAAAACAGTAAGTGGAAACATAAGTTTCTCTATCTTCCCAACATCTCTTAACTGCACCATCTTAATCTTTCTCTCCTCCTTGGTTGTAAATAATCTCATAATTGGAGGCTGAATTATAGGTACTAATGCCATATAAGAGTATGCAGCAACAGCAATAGCCCCCATAAGATCCGGTGAAAGTTTTGAAGCCACAAATATAGATGTTGGACCATCTGCCCCACCTATGATAGATATAGCAGAAGCCTGCTTTAGTGTAAAATCAAAAAGCGGAGTATATTGAGAAAGCGCAACTGCGCCGACAAGTGAGCCAAAGATACCAAACTGGGCAGCAGCTCCTAGAAGTGCTGTTTTCGGATTTGCGATAAGTGGTCCAAAATCCGTCATAGCGCCAACACCCATGAAGATAATAAGCGGAAATAACTCATTTTTTATACCTGCATCAAAAAGCGTACCTATAAAGCCATGGTGCCCTATGATATCTGCGAGCGGTATATTTGCAAGTAATCCTCCAAAAGCAATCGGCAAAAGCAATAAGGGTTCAAATCCTTTAGCAATAGCCAAGTAAAAAAGTAAAAATGTTATAAAAATCATAATTATTCTACCCCAGCTTTGGGCAAATTTACTAAGTGGCTCTCCTAGCGCATTTGTAGCGCCATCTCGCGGATTTAAAAAGGCATAAATGCCTGTAGTTTTATAGAAATTACTAAACATAGCAGATATGCTTTTCACTTCATGCTGATTATCTTGAACAACTTTATGAGTTTGAACACTATTTTCACTACTACTTGCATAGAGTGGATTGGCCAAGAAGCTAATCGCAAAAAATGTTAAAAACACAAAAATTAAATTTTTCATATTATCTGTCCTTACAATACGACTAATGCTTGACCATCTTCTACATTGTCACCCTGTTTAACCAAAATGGAACTCACTACACCATCTTGGGGAGCTACTATCTCTATCTCCATTTTCATAGCCTCCAAAACTAACAAAATATCTCCCTTTTTTACACTTTGCCCAACACTGCTTACAACTTTAAACACAACACCCGGAAGTGTAGCCTTGACTTCAAAACCACTTGAATTTTGTGGTGCGCTAGTTTGTGCAACAGGTGTGACTGATTTTACTTCAACACTCGCATCAAGTCCTTCGCTGACTTGAACATTGTATTTTTGACCGTTAACTACTACCGTATATTCTCCATTACCTGTTGTTGCCACTTTTTTATTCCCCTCTTTTTTTGTTTCATTTTTATCAATTTTTCTTACATTTACCTTTGCTTCACCTTTGAGAAAAGCGATACCTTTCTCTTTGCAAGATGCCGCTATAAAGACATTTTCATCATTTATCTCTATATTTTCTTTCTCCAAAATACTTCTTACATGTGCAAGTGATTTTGTCTCATCTTTATCCGCAATATCTACTGCATTTTGGGTTGTTGGTTCAAGTTTTAATTGTTCTGAAGCCAAAGCGATAATATCTGCATCTGGAGTAGAAGGTGTATGTCCAAAGTAACCCAAAACCATCTTTCCATAACCTTCAGCTATCTTTTTCCATGGTCCAAACATCACATTATTAAATGCTTGCTGAAAATAGAACTGGCTTACTGGTGTAACGCTTGTTCCATATCCTCCCTTTTCTACTACCTCTCTCATCGCTTTTATAACTTCAGGAAATTTTCCTAAAATATTATTGTCTCTCATCATCTGAGTATTTGCAGTCAACGCACCTCCTGGCATCGGAGAAAAAGGGATAAGAGGAGAGACTTGTGTTGCTTCTGGTGGCATAAAATAATCACTCAAACAATCTTTTAGAACTTCTTCATAAGTTAAAATCTTCTCTAACTCTAAACCACCTAAATCATAATCTTTACCTTTAGTAGCATGCAAAAGAGTCAAGATATCCGGCTGAGAAGTTCCACCGCTAACAGGACTCGCAGCCAAATCGATTCCATCAATTCCAGCTTCTAGGGCAGCCAAATAACAAGCTACACTAACTCCGGCAGTTTCGTGTGTATGAAGTCTTACATGTACACCCTCAGGGAGAAGTTTTTTAGCCATTTTTATAGTTTCATAGACTTTTTGAGGACTAGAAGTTCCGCTGGCATCTTTAAAACATATACTATCATAAGGTATGCCGGCATCCAATATGCTTCTAAGAGTTTTTTCATAAAAAGCTACATCATGTGCACCAGTGCATCCCGGTGGTAAATCCATCATAGTAACAACTGCTTCATGTTTTAATCCATAGTGAGATATTCTTTCTCCACTGTACTTTAGATTTTCAACATCATTTAATGCATCAAAATTTCTTATGGTTGTTGTTCCGTGTTTTTTAAACATCTTTGCATGCAAATCAATCAATTCACGACTTCCCGTATCTAGCATTACCGTATTTACACCACGCGCTAAAGTTTGTAGATTTGCTTCTGGACCTGCAACTTCCCTAAATTTATCCATCATATCAAAAGCATTTTCATTAAGGTAGAAAAAGAGTGCTTGGAATCTAGCTCCCCCTCCAAACTCAAAATGAGTGATTCCTGCTTCTCTTGCTGCTGCAACTGCCGGCATAAAGTCTTCCATGAGGGCTCGCCCACCAAAAACTGACTGAAAACCATCTCTAAAGGTTGTATCCATTATGTCAATGTATTTTTTTGCCATTTTGTATCCCTATTTTAGTTAATTTTGTTTTTTAAATTCTTGAATTGAGGCTACGATAGCAGCCACCACAGCATCATTATCTTGAGTTGAATTAGATATTTTTGGAGCTTCTCTTTTTGTATATATAGGACTTAATTTTTTTGTTGGAAAATATTTTTTGACTATCTTTGATATTATATTAAGTACAAATACCATTAATAATAGAAATAGATATACCGTAGTCATACCTAGAACCATAAACTTCAAACCCTCCACAACAAGATTGACATTATCCATGTTGTCTCCTCCCTATATAATCAGAGTAATTTGGAGTATTTTATCATTTCTTTTATTAAATAAAACCAATAAAATAACTATAATTTTATTACTCCACCAACTAAATACACCAATTTTTGAAAAACAGAGACTTGGTGAGATGTGAACATAAAAATTTGTAGGACTAGCAATAGCTAATTCAAGAATTTTTCTGTTTGCAGATTGCCAAGTATCTGTTTTCCCTTCGGGTGCTTTAGTTTTGCCCATATACTTCGTTAGATTTATTCAACTTAGCTACGGCTAAGTCTTCATAAATCTGCCTCGTCTATGAACAAAACTAAAACATCAAAAGTTGATGTATTTAGTTGGTGGAGTAATGAGAAAATTACCTTGTACATCGCTCTACTAAATAAAAAATTGATTTATAGTCCAAACCACTATGTTCGCTTAATCCTATTTCACAAGTTTTGCTTGTTGAAAAAGCATATTTTACCTCTTTTGGTATCTCCTCTTTGAGGTGTCTTAGAGCTGATGCATTCAACTGCGGAAATGTAAAACCTCTATCACCTGCAAAACCGCAACAACTTACACTTTTTGGTATAGTAACATTTGAGCTGCACATGCGAGCAACTTTTTCAAATTTATCTACCAACCCACTCTTTCTTGTACTGCAAGTTGTATGTATCACGATTGGATCGTCAACTTGTACAAATTTTAATTTTGTTGCTAAAAATTCTATTATAAATTCTACCGTATCATATACTTTGAGATCACTTGGAAAATTTTGCTCTATCGTTTTACTGCAAGGGCTCATATCACACAAAATTGGATATTTTCCATTTCCGCTAGCATCTTTTAGTGCAATTTCAAGCTCGTCCGACTTGCTCTTGCCCTCTTCTTTATAACCTTTTGAACTAAAAGGCATACCACAACATAAATTGTCTATATTTTTTGGAATTATCACTTCATATCCGGCACGCTCTAGCAGAATTACCACTATTTCACTGATACTTTTTTCATCTTTTTTAGCCCTTGGATTTGCCATTGTTCTGTTTATGCAAGATGAAAAATAGACAACTTTTTCCTTTGCATTTAGGATGGTTTTCTTAATCTTGAACTTTTCACCTTTAGGCAAAGATGAGCTCCAAAGAGGCATAGCATTGTTTGTAAGAGTTCTAAGTCCTTTGCTTATACTCTCCATCGTACTGTTTGGTATAACTCTATTTACCCCCTTTACAGCACTCAATGCAAATCTTCCTACAGTTAAAACTGTTCCATAATTATCTGCTATACTCCATGCTATCTTGTGTCCTAGTTTTCCTATCTGTTTTGCCCTTAATTTTTTAGTTAAATTTCCTGTGTCTATATCTATCGGGCAAGAAACCAAACAGAGTTGACAAGTAGCACAAGTCTCTACTCCGTCATATTGATATAATTTTTCAAACTCTTCCAACTCCTCTATTCTTTTGCTATCTTTTAGCATTCTCATGTATCTATTTGATACTATTCTTTGCCTTGGAGTTAAAGTTAAGAAATTGGAAGGGCATTTAGGCTCACAATATCCACACTCTATACATGTATCGATCAACTCATCTGTCTTTGGCATAGCTTTAAAATTTTTTAGGTGTATTTTTTTATCATTATTAAGTATAACACCAGGGTTTAACAATCCTTTAGGATCAAATATATGCTTAATCTCCTTCATAAGTTTATATGCATCTTCACCCCACTCAAGCTCAACAAAAGGAGCCATATTTCTACCTGTTCCATGCTCTGCCTTTAGACTGCCTTTATATTTTAATGCTACCTGATTGGCAACTTCTGCCATAAACTCTTCGTATCTTTTTATCTCTTTTTCATCATCAAAGGATTGGGTAAAAACAAAATGTAGATTTCCCTCAAGTGTGTGTCCAAATATAATCGCTTCGTTATATCCGTATTTTTTGAACATTGCCTGCAATTCCAGCGTTGCATCTGCTAAATCTTCTATAGGGTATGCAACATCTTCTATAATGACGGTTGTACCTGCTTGTCTAACTGCTCCAACAGCAGGAAAAAGTCCTTTTCTTATACTCCAGTAAAGATTATACTCACTTGGAATATCTGTAAATTCCAACGGACGGAGAGGATCAAAATCTTTTAATTTCTCTAAAATTATTTTAATATTTTCATCTAACTCTTTTTTACTAGGCGCTCTTGTCTCAACCAGCACAGCAGTAGCATTTTGTTCTAAAGTTTTTAAGAAATCCGGCATTCCCTCTTTATCTTCTACACATCTTAGGGCTGCTCTATCCATAATTTCAGCAGCATTTACACTCTGCCTACAATGAAGTTTCATCATTATCACAGCATCACATGCATCTTTTATGTTTTTAAAAATCATCAATGCACTTGCTTTATCACTATATTCCGGTACAGTTTTATAGGTAATATCTTTAATAAAACCCAAAGTCCCTTCACTTCCAATCATGAGATGAGATATTATATCTATGGGATCTTCAAAATCCACCAAAGCATTTAGTGAATAACCGCAGGTATTTTTTATCTTAAATTTTCTTACTATTTTATCGTGTAACATTTTATTTTTTTTGATTTTTAAGTGTAGCTGTTTTATACTCTCAACCATCATCCCATGAGTATTTAAAAAATTCTCTCTGCTTCTTCTATCACCCGTATCTAGTTCACTCCCATCATAAAATACTATCTTCATAGAGTGCAGAGTCTTATAGGAGTTATCAGCAACGCCACAACACATACCACTTGCATTATTTGCAGCAATTCCACCTATCATTGCACAGCTTATACTAGCAGGATCAGGGCCTATTTTTTTGCTATACGGAAGTAAGAATTCATTTGCATCTGCCCCTACAACTGACGGTTCTAGTGTTACAAGAGAGTGATCATCACTGATTTTCTTACCTCTCCAGTCCCTCGAGGTAACAATAAGTATAGAATCCGTAATGGCCTGCCCAGACAGACTTGTTCCTGCCGCTCTAAATACAACAGGGAGAGAGAAAGAAGATGAGAGCTTTAATATCCTTGAAACCTCTTTGGAGTTATCAACCCATATAACAACTTTTGGAATAAGCCTGTAAAAGGAAGCATCTGTACCATAAGCCAAAGTATGTAAAGGGTCTGTAAAGACTCTTTGTTTTGGAATTATTTCTTTTAATTTCTCATAAAACTGCATATAGGAGGTATCTAATTTCATATTTATTTCCTTATATATTTAGGGCACCTATAATAACCCTATGATAGAATATAACAAAAGAATATGAGAAAAATATGAGAAATAAATGAACTTGCACAAATTAATATTTGTGCAAGTTTAGATTGGTAGTTTATTTAATAATTGATGATATTCCAAACCAACTTGGTTCTATAACTAAAATTGCTAAGATTAAAACTTGAATAGCGATAAAAGGCATAACACCCTTATATATATCGACTGTTCTTACACTATCTGGTGCAACTCCTCGCAAATAAAACAAGCTAAAACCAAAAGGAGGTGTTAAAAATGAAGTCTGCAAATTCATAGCTATCAAAATTGCATACCATACTGGATTAATTCCAAGATTTGTAGCAATCGGGACTAGAATTGGGACTATGATGTATGAAATCTCAACGAAATCTATAAAAAATCCCAAAAACATAATAGCTAACATTGAAGTTATGATAAAACCCCATTTTTCACCAGGCAAACTCATCATAAAGTTTTCAACTATGGTATCTCCACCCGCATAGGTAAATACCATAGAAAATGCTGTTGCTCCTATGAGTATAGCAAAAACCATGGCTGTTACTTTTGCAGTCTCTAGTGCAGAGTCTTTCAACATTCCTAAAGAAAATTGTCTATAAGCGATTGCTAAAATCATAGCACCGACTGATCCAACTGCAGCTGACTCTGTCGGAGTAGCAACTCCGGCAAAAATAGAACCAAGAACCAGTACAATAAGTAGCAATGGTGGGATTATAGCCTTTAAAGCCCTTATGATTTGTTGAATCTTAGTCTCATTTAAATCCGTTGGTGGAATTGCAGGTGCTGCATTTTTATCTTTAAAAGCAACAATAATAATATACAAAACATAAGCACCCACAAGAGAAACACCAGGAACAACTGCTGCTTTAAAAAGGTCTCCTACAGGAACTTGAAATACATCTCCTAGTATAATCAAAACAATTGATGGAGGTATTATCTGTCCGAGTGTACCAGATGCACAAATAGTACCTGTTGCCAATCTTTTACTATAGTTGTATTTAAGCATAACGGGGAGTGATATAACACCCATAGCCACGACACTTGCACCAACAACACCAGTAGAAGCTGCTAAAAGTGCGCCAACTAAAACTGTACTGATGGCAACACCGCCTCTTAATTCACCAAATAGCGTTCCCATTGCCTCTAACAACTTTTCAGCTAGTTGAGATTTTTGAAGTATGATACCCATAAATATAAAAAGTGGTACAGCCATCAAAATAGTGTTTTGCATAATAGAGTATATTCTAAAAGGCATAAAGCCGAACATATCCACACCGGTATCCACAAAAGTTTCCCAAATAGGAAGGCTGTTTTGCAACGCATCAACTACACCAAATGACAAACCAAATATAACAGCAACCGTACCAAAAGTAAAAGCTACAGGAAAACCTATCAGCAACATTATAAGTCCAGCCCCAAACATTACTATACCAGTCATAGCGCTTCTCCATCTTTATAATCAACATCCATCTTTGCTGCCTTATCTTTTTTGTAAATATTTAAATTCTGCACAAAATAACCAAAATCCATAAAAATTAGCAACCAAAAAGATGCCGGTATCAAAGCTTTTATAATCCATCTATGTGTTAATCCACCTGGATCTCCACTTATTTCATGAGATGTATATGACTCCATCACAAAGTCAACTGAGTTTGTTGCAATAAGTAGAGCAAGAGGCAAAATAAATACAATTGCACCCATCATATTTATCTTGGCTTTTTTTTGGACTGACCAATTGTCATACAAAAGATCGACTCTAACATGTCCCTCTTCCATAAGGGCATAAGACATTCCGATTAAAATGAGTACTGAAAACAGATGCCACTCCATCTCTTGCATTGCAATTGAACCTGTATTGAAAGCATATCTGGCTATCGCATCATAAGCAACATTAAAAGTCATAAGCAACATTATAATAAATAGCAAAATACCAAGTGCTTTGGTTATTTTTTTGTAAAATATTTCTATCTTATCTAACATTAAAGTCCTTTTTTGAATTTAGAATCAAATTTATAGGAGTTGATAACAAAATTATCAACTCCTATAAAGTTTTGCCACCAAGAGGTTTGGTGGCAAATTTTCAGCTTAAGCTTATTTTGCTGGTTTTATATTCATAGTTGTATTTAAGTACTCATAATCAGAAATCTTAGTCCAAGCTCTAACTTTCTTCATATAAGCTTTTTGAGACTCTACAATCTCCTTAAATTCAGCATTTTTTGCTTCATCTATAGCCAAAAGTTTGTTATTAGCTTTTTTCATAGCAGCAATAACTGGCGCAGGAAAAGATCTCACTTTTATGTTTGGATAATCAGTCTTGATTTTCGCCCAAGCCATTGCACTCATATGGTAATTCTCAATATACATATCATATGCTGAAAGCTTCATAGCGGTCTTAAGGATTTCTTGATACTTAGGAGACAATTTTTTAAACTTTTTGATATTTACAAGAAACTGTAACTCAGTACCCGGCTCATGCCATCCTGTATAGTAGTAAGGTGCAACTTTGTGGAAGCCCATTCTTATATCCATTCCCGGTCCAACCCACTCTAATGCATCAATAGTACCTCGTTCTAGTGAAGTATAAAGTTCACCCGGAGCTATATTTGTAACCGTAACACCAAGTTCTGCCATA
>JALVAU010000048.1 GCA_027011025.1 Campylobacteraceae bacterium
TAGTTTACTAATAGCAAAAGCGTAAAAGGTGTAAATAAGAGTTGTCCCATGACATTGCCAAACCACCAAGAGAAGAGAGAGGGTAGAAACATATCTTTGGTTATCTGTGAATTTGAAAGCAAAGCTAAATTTGACAATAATGAGCTAAAAATTTGCAAAACAAACAGTATCATTATTGCTAGGCCAATTATATCTCTATAATTTTTTAACTCTCTATTTAACTTATATTTTTGAAAAAGAGAAGCGCCTAAAAAAGCTTCTATTGAGTTAATAGTTGCAATCTCAAATGATGGAATCAAATTAATGCCATTATGAATAGCCAGCACTAATTGCCCTAAAAAAACTCCAAAACATATCCTTTTTCCAAAAAATATAGCAAAAGCCAAAGCAATTCCCTCTGAGGGAAATGCACCAACACTCACTATTCCCTGTCCATTAAAAAGTAAGATACTAACTTTTCCTGCCAAAAAATAGAGTGCAGCTAAAATAAAAACAGTAAAATAATAGTTCTTATTACCTAAAAACTCAAGCTTATACAACTTGTTGCTCCATATTTTCTATTTTTACTTTACAATTCTCAACTGATTCCGGTTTTCCAAAATAATACCCTTGAGAATAATCCACGCCTAGCCTCTTAACTATTTCATAAATAGCCTCATTTTCTATATACTCTGCTACAGTTTTGATATTTTGCTCTTTTGCAAATGTTACTATACTTTTTACAACAGACAAAGAGTATGTGCTCGTTTCAATATCTCTTATAAGACACCCATCAATCTTTATTATATCTGGTTGATACTCCAAAAGTCTCTCATAGTTTGAGTATCCGGCACCAAAATCATCTATGGCAATTTGCACTCCAAACTCTTTTACCTTCGATATAAACTCCTTAACCAAATCAAAATTTTTAATATTCTCATCTTCTAAAACTTCAAATATCACTCTTGAAGCTATATCCCTATACCCTCTTAATAGTTGTAAGACTTTTTCTCTTGTAGTGCTTTGCTCCATATCTAATGCCGATAAGTTTATGGATATATCTTTATTGCAATTTTTTAGCATATCAAAAGAGTTCTCCAAAACTATATCCGTTATCTGCGTATAGTAGTTACTCTTTTTAGCAATATCAAGAAAATGAAATGGTGATAAGACTTGGTTGGTTTCATCTATAAGACGCACTAGAGATTCAAATTTTACAATTTGTTTGGTTTTATTGTCTATGATAGGCTGAAAATATGAGATAATTTTTGAGTTTTCAATAGCATTTTTGATCATTGAGACTGTTTTCATATTTTTTTTAGCTTGATTTTGTCCAATATCTGCTAGATTATTTGCAACTATTATATTTTGCTTACAATTTAGTAGTTTTCTTATGCCTAATTTTACGGATTCTAAGATTTTGTCTTTTTTGTATGCTAGACTTATTATCACTGATATATCAAAAATTATATCATTAAGAGAGATTTTTTTACTATTTATACTTTTTTGTATCTCTCTAAGTCTTAGCACAAAACTTTTTTCATCAATAAAATACTGCGATTTCTCAATAATAAAAGCATACTCACCATAGCCTAGTTGATATATTTTATCAAAGTCATAAGATTTAGAAAAGCTATCTTGAAGACTTAATGCAACTCTATCTTGAATCATCTCTATCGTTTCATTATCATAGAACTCCTCAATCATCTCAAACTTATCAAGCTTAAGATATATAAGTATAGGCTCCTTTGCATTTCTAATGGCATCATTCAATTGTTTTGCCGGACTCATTATATCTGTAACATCATTTCTTAAAGATATATACTCTAGTATATTTCCATCTATGTCTAGTATAGGCATTACAACACTATCGGCATAGTAGCTTTTGCCATTTTTTGCCCTGTTTCTTACAAGTCCATGCCATATCTCTCTTTTATCTTTTATCGTATGCCACATATCCTTAAATATACTTTTTGGATTATCAGGGTGTCTAATAATATTATGAGGCTTCCCTATGAGCTCGCTACTATCATAGCCGGAAATTTCACAAAATTTATCATTTACGAAAGTTATAAATCCTCTTTTATCTGCTTTAGAAACTATAGAACTTGCATTTGTTGCTTTTTGGTACTCTTTTAGGAGATGGAGATTTGATTTTGCTTCATTGATATATCTGTATTTTTTAGCAATCTTATCAATCATTAAAATCAACTGATCTGTATCTATAGGCTTCAAAAGATAACCATCAACTCCTAGCTTAATACTTCTGATAAAAAAATCATCCTCATTATGGGCAGATAAGATTAGAATTGGTATATCCTCATCTATCTCTCTTATTTTCTCGATCATCTCTAAGCCATTTAGTTTAGGCATATTTATATCAGTTACTACAAGATCGATATCATTTTTTTCAAATTTTTCTAAACCGTCTTGCCCATCTACTGCTACAAGAATATCATCAAAAAAATCTTCCAAAATCATAGAGGTCATCTCTCTTGAATCCATATTGTCTTCAACATAAAGAAGTTTTAAATGTCTAGAATACTTTACGACCTCATCTATATCAATCACTATTTCTCCTTATGTCTATACTGAATTTTACACCATTTAGGAACTTACCTTTTTTGTCCTTAAAAACACCGTTTTTTACACTTAAAGTACCTTCACAATGCTCCTCAACGATAGTTTTACTCATATAAAGTCCCAAACCTGTACCGTCTTTCTTGCTTTTTGTCGAAAAATATGGATCAAAAATTTTATCGATTATCTCCTCTTTTATGCCTCCGGCATTATCAAATATACTCAATCTCTTCCCCGTAATCTCAATGGCAATGGTAGGCTCATTAATTTTGTTTTCCACTAAAGCATCTTCTGAATTTTTTACCAAATTTAATAAAACCTGCTTTAGTTCATTTTCATAAGATACAAAATTTTCATAAGACTTTACATCTAAGACTATCTCTACTTTTTTATCTTCTAATGAACATCGTACTATACCTAGAACATCATCGGTAATCTTTTTAAAATTAGTCTCTTTTTTTGTCTTATTTACCTTAAAAAAATCTCTAAAATCATCAATGGTACTACTAAGATGTTGTGAAAATTTTTGAATTTTATTTGATAATTCTATAGCTGTATCCAAATCCAACTTTTTCAGCCTTGCTTTAACACTGATAGCTCCTGATGTAGCCGTTATAGCACTTAGAGGTTGTCTCCATTGGTGTGCAATCATACTGAGCATCTCTCCCATTTGAGCCAATCTTGATTGTCTCTGCATCATATCTTGAGCAGCTCTGCTCTTCTGCTCTTCTTCTTTTATTTGAAGTGCGAGAAGTTCACTCTCTGTAATATCAAGTCTAATTGATATATATGAATCTATATGTCCTCTCTTGTCATATAGTGGCTCAATATTTGCCCAAACCCAATAAAATCCACCATCTTTTTTTAGATTTTTTACTTTTCCTCTCCAAGCTTTACCTGCTTGTATAGTCTCCCAAAGTTCTCTAAAAGCCTCTTTTGGCATATCTGGATGTCTGACTATATTGTGTGGCTGCCCTATGAGCTCTGATTTACTATACCCTGATATTTCGCAAAATGCATCACTTGCATCTAGAATTTTCCCTTTTAGATCTGTAATAGAACTAATTATGTATTTTTGGGTGACAAGTCTTAATTTTTGCTCCTCTCTGACTAATTTTAAGAATGCGATCAGCATTAAGACAAAAACTACTAAACTTCCTATCGTTAAAAATACAACAAGATTAAAAATCATTCTAACTTTTTTCAATTCACTATTTATAAGTATAGCCGTATTTTTTTCTATATATACACTAATTTTATCAAGAATATTTAATTTTTGCGTGATAATTTCATACCAACTCTTTGGGTCAATATCTAGC
>JALVAU010000049.1 GCA_027011025.1 Campylobacteraceae bacterium
GAAAATTACCCATATAATCTATAAATTTATTAAATTTTTGTTCGATTTTAATCAACATTTATCTATCTTTCTTAGAGGTTTTGGTCGGAAAATAATCCGACCAAAAATATTTATTGAACTTCTTTTGAAGCTTGTAAGTAGTAGTATCTTGACATATAAGACCATTTTCTAGCTTTTGCCATAAAAGCTTTTTGGTCATTCCAAATTTCATTAAAAAGCTTATTTTTACTAGCATAACTCTGCATAATTTCATCAGTTGCTTTTTTCATAGCTTTAAGAACCGGCTTTGGAAAAGTTTTAACTTTGATACCTGGAAACTCTTTTTTCATTTTTGCCCAAGCAGTCGCACTATCAGCAAAATTTTCCATAAACATATCTGCACTTACTGTTTTCATAGCAGTTTTAAGTATAACTTGATAATTTTTTGGAAGTTTATTAAATGCTTTTTTATTGATCAAGAAAGTCATCTCACTTGCTGGCTCATGCCATCCTGTATAGTAGTATGGTGCAACTTTGTAAAAGCCCATCTTAATATCCATTCCTGGTCCAACCCACTCTAGTGCATCTATTGTTCCACGATCTAGTGAAGTATAAAGCTCGCCTCCTGGAATATTCACAACACTAACACCAAGTTTGGCCATAACCTTGCCTGCAAATCCAGGGATTCTCATTTTTAAGCCTTTTAAATCATCAACAGATTTTATCTCTTTTCTGAACCAGCCTCCCATTTGAACGCCTGTATTGCCGCCAGGAAATGCTAACATTCCGTACTGTCCATATACTTTTTCCATATATTTCATTCCATTACCATAGTAGTACCAAGCATCTTGTTCAGCTTTTGTCATGCCCCAAGGAACTGTAGTAAACCATACTGTATTTGGATCTTTTCCTATATAGTAGTAAGAGCCTGTATGACCCATTTGGTAAGCACCGCCTTTTACCATATCAAATACACCTAGAGCTGACTTTGTTTTTTCAGCACCCTCAACTTTGATGATAAATTTACCATTTGTCATCTCTTTTACTAGTTTTGCTAGTTTTTGAGGTGGGTTAGCAAGTGGACTTAGAGTACTTGGCCAACTCATAGCAACTCTCCAGTGAACTTTTTTTGCAAAAGCACCCTGTGAAAACAATAAAACCGTGCTAATCATCAACATTAGCTTAAACATGATTTTCATATTTTTCCTTTAAAATGAATTTAATCGCTATTTTATTGTAAATGTACTAAAAATACTATAAAGTGAATATTTTTTTCATCTCTTTTTCTATGATTTCAGGCTTGAATCTATTTTTATAGAAAAGATTAAAAGCCAGTACAGCTTGATATAGAAGCATATTAGAACCATCTTTGAAGATTAGTGAGTTCTCTTGTGCTAATTTTAAAAATGGTGTAGTTTTTCCATACACAACATCAAAAGCGTAATTTGAGTTTTTCATTAGAGTGTTTAAAGCAGTTTCATCGAAGGGAAGATTTGAGTCTTTTAGACCTGCTGGAGTTGTATTTATTATCAAGTCATAATTTTCTATTTTAAAATTGTTCCAATCAAAAGCATTAAAGCCGTTGTTTTTAAAAAAGTCCAATCTATTTTGTGATCTATTTAATATTGTTGCTTCTATACCATGTTCTCTAAGAATAAAAGCTATGGCTTTTGCTGTTCCGCCTGCTCCTAGAATGAGACTCTTTTTTATCTTTTTAAAAGATTTTATAGACTCATAAAATCCTGGTGCATCTGTATTGTATCCTATGATTTTATCTTTTTCTCTAACTAGTGTATTTACTGCTTTTATGCTTTTTGCAACTCCTCTTGTCTCATTACACTCTTTGTACGCAATCTCTTTATGAGGTACAGTTACATTTGCCCCACTTAAATTTAAATTTTTAAAACTCTCTATGATTTTTTGACCATCTAGTAGATGATATCTCGTATAGCAGGCATTTAAATTTAAATTTTTAATCGCTATGTTATGAAGAAGAGGCGAGATTGAGTGAGAAACAGGGTCTCCAAATATTGCAAAGAGTTTCATATCTATTTTTTTAAATCATCAAGAGAGCTTGTCATGGCAGCTAGTTTGTTTGAAACCTCTTGGTACTCATACTCTGGTGTGCTATCAGCTACAATTCCAGCTCCTGCTTGGAAGATTATCTTTTCATTATCAAGATAGGCAGTTCTTATCAGTATCGCACTGTCCATATTTCCATCAAATCCAAAATACCCAACAGCACCGCTGTAAAAACTTCTTTTTAGATTTTCAAACTCACTGATCAACTCCATCGCCCGTATCTTCGGTGTTCCGGTCATCGTTCCAGCAGTAAATGTAGCGCCAAAAAGGTCAAACATGTCATATTTTTTATCTAGCATAGCTTCTATGTCAGTCACTAAGTGCATTACATGTGAGTATCTCTCAACCCTCATCATCTCTTTTACTTTTACGCTTCCAACAGATGCTACTTTTCCAACATCATTTCTACCCAAATCTATGAGCATCAGATGTTCAGCTCTCTCTTTTTCATCATTTAGTAAATCTTGTGCCAATTTTAAGTCTTGCTCAAAATCCTCTCCTCTTTTTCTGGTTCCCGCGATTGGTCTTAGGGTTATATGGTTATTTTTGAGTGCTACCATCACTTCAGGAGAGCTTCCTATGATAGAAAATTTTCCATAGTTTAGGCTGTACATGTAGGGTGATGGGTTTTTGTTTCTCAAAACTCTATAGAAACTTAATCTGTCTATCTTTGAGTATTTTGTAAACCTGTTTGACATAAGAATTTGGAAAACATCACCGCTTCTAATCATCTCTTTTGATTTTTTTACCATATCGAAAAATTCATCCTTTGAAAAAGCAAATTTTCCAATAGTTTGATTGATATCACTCTTTACAATAGGTATATTATGATGAGGTTCTTCTAAAACCTTGGTTATTTCATCAAGTATTTTGCCATACTCCGGTAAGAAAGAGAGCATAGTTAGGGTGTTTGATTTGTGAGAAAAGGCACAAAGCAGTTTCGGACGAATAAGATGCATGTCTGGAATGTCTATCTCATCCTTTAGATTGTTCATATGTTTTTGCAGTACAGGTTCAAAAGTTTTAACACAGTCATATCCGATATATCCCACAAATCCGTCAATAAATCCTATGTTTAGCTCTTTTGACAATTTTTTATATCTATCTTTATCTATCTTTTTATATCTTTTTTTTAAAAAGGTAAATGGATTATCGTCAACCCTTGTTTTTTTGCCATCTTCATCTATATGAAAACTTTGTAAATTTTTGTGTATTATCTCTTCTCTTGCACCAATGAAGAGAAAACTGTAATTTCCCTCTTCGGTATTAATTGCACTCTCAAAAAGAAAAGAGAGTTCATTTTCAAATCTCTCTTGTAATTTTTTATATATGGTTATGGGGGTTAATTGATCAAATAGTAGAGTCTTAAAATACAAATGCAGTCCTATTTTATCACATATATAAATGCATGTTTATTTAGTGATTTTTTTATTTTATCTAAATTCTGTTTTGCAATAGAGCGATTTTTAAAAGGACCTACTAATATTTTAGTGATTCTTTTGTCTTTAATAGTTATAGGAAGCAATTTATATGCAAATTTTTGATCTTTGATTTTTTTGAGAAAAGTTTTATTAGGAGTGTATTTTGATGTAGCACCTACTTGTATATATACTCCTTTTTTGCCAGCTTTTGTAGTGATGTTTTTATATACTTTTTTTGCTGGAGCCTTGTCTTGTTTGAGTGATGGTTTAACTGCTGCTTCTACTACCGGTTTTACTTGAGTTACTATCTCTTTATCTTGAGATTGTTCTGTCTTTACACTTTTTTTAATATCATTTTGTTCAGATTTCATCTCTCTGTTTTTTAAGTTTTTTAC
>JALVAU010000050.1 GCA_027011025.1 Campylobacteraceae bacterium
GGGTGTTCATCAATTAGACTTTAATTCTGAAATAGATGTCTATCTTGATACTAGATATATATTTATTTTTTCAAAAGATGGTGTTTTGGTAGAACCGGCATTTTCTTCTATAGATAACTACAAGGAGAAGTAAAATGGCAAAGATAATATTTAAAGATTTAGCGCACTCTTATTTGCCTCATCCAAAATCATTGGCTGATTATGCTTTGCAAAAAATAAATCTTGAATTTGAGGATGGAGCTGCTTATGCTTTGCTTGGTCCCTCAGGTTGTGGAAAATCAACTCTCCTCAATATAATTTCAGGGATTTTAGTACCATCAGAGGGGAAAATCTTTTTTGATGATAAAGATGTTACTTATGCTGATACAGTCAAGAGAAACATAGCACAGGTTTTTCAATTTCCTGTGGTGTATGACACTATGAGCGTGAGAAAAAATCTCGCTTTTCCTCTTCGTAATCGCGGAGAAGATCCTACTTATATAAAACACAGAGTTGAAACTATAGCAAAATCAATAGGTATGGAAGATATATTAGATACCAAGGCGAGTGGTCTAAGTGCTGATGCAAAGCAGAAGATAAGCTTAGGTAGAGGTATGGTAAGAGAGGATGTAAATGCAATTTTGTTAGATGAGCCACTTACTGTTATCGATCCTCATGTTAAATGGGAGCTTAGGACTCAACTCAAAGCCTTGCATGAAGAGTTTTCTCATACTATGATTTTTGTGACACATGATCAAACAGAAGCTTTAACTTTTGCAGATAAAGTTGTTGTTATGAATGATGGAATTGTAGTTCAAGTAGGCAGTCCAAAAGAGTTGTTTGAGAAGCCGGCACATACATTTGTAGGGTACTTTATAGGCTCTCCGGGTATGAATTTATTTGAAGCAGATGTTGTTGGTGATGTGGTAACATTAGGCGATATTAGACTAAAACTAAATAGAGCATATAGAAAACTTACAGGGCGCATAGAGCTTGGCATAAGACCGGAGTTTATAAAGCTTAGTGATAAGAGTGGTGATATGGAGATAGATATAAACCGAGTGGAGGATATAGGATATCATAAAATTGTAAGAGCTAAGCATAGGGATATGCATATAGATATAATTGTTCCCGAAGATATAAAAATAACGCAAGATATGAGATATATATCATTTGATATGGATCATATTTTTATATATGAAGATGGATGGCTAGTTGAAGCAAAGGAGGGAAGAAGTGAATAAAACTGTAAATCAAAAGGCATGGTTTTTAGTGCTACCGGTTTTTCTACTGGTTGCTTTTTCTGCTGTTATACCATTGATGACAGTGATAAACTACTCTGTTCAAGATACTTTTGGAAATAATGTATTTTCATGGGTAGGACTTGATTGGTTTGAGGAGATTATACACTCTCAAAGGATGCATGAGTCGCTAGGAAGGCAGGCAATGCTTACGACTATAATTTTACTCATAGAGGTTCCATTTGGGATTTTTATAGCCTTAAATATGCCAAAGAAAGGTTTTTGGGCTTCATTTTGTTTAGTAGTTATTGCTTTGCCTTTACTTATACCATGGAATGTTGTGGGTACTATTTGGCAAATATTTGGAAGAAAAGATATAGGACTTTTAGGACATACGCTAGCAAGCATGGGCATAGAATACAACTATGCGCAAGATGTGCTCTCAGCATGGATTACTATTGTAGTCATGGATGTATGGCATTGGACTTCACTCATAGTTTTGCTTTGTTATGCAGGGCTTCAATCTATACCCGATGCATATTACCAAGCCGCTAAAATCGATCAGGCTTCTAGATGGAGTGTTTTTAGATATATAGAATTGCCCAAAATGAGTGGTGTTTTGCTCATAGCAATATTGCTGAGGTTTATGGATAGTTTTATGATTTATTCAGAGCCCTTTGTTCTTACAGGCGGTGGTCCCGGAAATTCTACAACATTCTTATCTATAGATTTGGTAAATATGGCTTTAGGGCAGTTTGACCTAGGTCCTGCTTCGGCTTATTC
This sequence comes from Campylobacteraceae bacterium, assembly GCA_027011025.1. Lineage (GTDB taxonomy): Bacteria > Campylobacterota > Campylobacteria > Campylobacterales > Sulfurospirillaceae > JAADIZ01. The sequence continues at coordinate 2,004 of JALVAU010000050.1, forward strand.
GCTGATGTATTTTCTAGTAGTTCTTCTCGTCTCTTGGGTATTTTTCACCGTTATGACGAGTATAGATAAGAAAGGAGCCGTATAATGAACAAAAAATCATATAAATCACCCATTGTTATGTTTATCTACATAGTGTTTTTGATGTTGCCTATATATTGGCTTTTGAATATGAGTTTTAAAACAAATGTCGAAATCTTGGGGACATTTTCTATGTTTCCAAATAAATTTACACTTCATAATTATGTTACTATATTTACAGATCCAGGTTGGTATATGGGGTATATAAACTCTATGTCTTATGTTGTGATAAATGTGATAATCTCCCTTGCAGTTGCACTTCCTGCAGCTTATGCCTTTAGTCGTTATACTTTCATGGGGGATAAACATCTATTTTTTTGGCTCTTGACAAACAGGATGGCACCACCTGCTGTTTTTGCTTTGCCTTTTTTTCAACTATACTCAAGTATAGGGCTTTTTGACACATATTGGGCAGTTGCTCTTGCTCATACACTCTTCAATGTTCCTTTATCTGTTTGGATACTTGAGGGATTTATGAGAGGTGTTCCAAAAGAGATAGATGAAACTGCCTATATAGATGGATACAGTTTCTTTAAGTTTTTTAGAAAAATTTTTATGCCATTGATCGCTTCTGGCATCGGGGTAACTGCATTTTTTTGTTTTATGTTTTCTTGGGTGGAATTACTTTTAAGCAGAACTCTAACTTCAGTAAATGCAAAATCAATCGGCGCTACGATGACAAGAACGGTCTCTGCCACAGGAATAGATTGGGGAGTTTTGGCAGCAGCGGGAATCTTAACGATAGTACCGGGAATTTTAGTTATCTATTTTGTGAGAAATCACATTGCCAAGGGCTTTGCCTTGGGTAGAGTTTAAAGGAGCTGTGTTATGGATTTATCTTGGATGGCTTGGACAAAAGAGACAGCAACATTTTTTATATTAATCTTTATTACACTAGTTATTATGACAATTTGGGCGGTTAAAAAGCCAGAGATGCCAAGAGTTGGTATCTTGAGAATTGAAACAACGAGAGGGGATCGACTTTTTCTCAGCCTTTTGGGTTCAGCATTTATCTGTATCGCATGGTTGGGATTTTTTGGAGCCCCAATTTATGGTGGATTGGTAGTCTGTTTTTTTTATGCTCTAGCAGTATTTCGCTGGGTATAAGATTTAATTCGATTTTGTATTATTGGACACAACAAAAGGAGGTCTATGATGAATTTCAAAGCCAAAACAGGCATGCTTGCTATTGCAATGCTGGTGGGAATGAGTTCCGCAGCTTTTGGAGCAACGGATATGATTGGGAAGTGGATTGGAGAGTTCCAGCCATCTTCTTTAACTAAGGCTCAGCAGAGAAAAGAACTAGAGTGGTTCCAAAATGCTGCAAAGCCTTATAAAGGTATGACTATAAGGGTTGTTTCTGAAACTCTTACAACACATATCTATGAGAGTAAAGTGCTCACAAAAGCATTTTACGACATTACGGGAATCAAAGTCATACATGACTATATAGGCGAGGGAGATGTTATAGAAAAACTTCAAACTCAGATGCAAACAGGAAGAAATATATATGATGCATATGTAAATGATTCTGACCTTATAGGTACACACTGGAGATATAAAGAGGTAAGAAATCTCACTGACTGGATGAAAGGTGATGGTAAAAAAGTCACAAATCCAAATCTTGATATCAAGGACTTTGTTGGTATTTCATTTACCACAGGACCTGATGGTAAGGTGTATCAGTTACCTGATCAACAGTTTGCAAATCTGTACTGGTTTAGGTACGATTGGTTTAACGATCCAAAAATCAAGGCAGAATTTAAAAAAGAGTATGGTTATGATTTAGGTGTTCCTGTTAATTGGTCAGCATATGAAGATATCGCTAAATTTTTTACCGGAAAAGTTATAGATGGTAAAAAAGTATATGGAAATATGGATTATGGAAAAAAAGATCCATCTCTAGGTTGGAGATTTACAGATGCATGGATGTCTATGGCTGGTATGGGAGATCCGGGTGAACCAAATGGTTTACCGGTTGATGAGTGGGGAATTAGAGTAAATAAAAAATTTCAACCAGTTGGTTCATGTATGGCAAGAGGCGGTGCTACAAACTCTCCGGCAGCTGTATATGCAGTCAAAAAGTATATAGAGTGGTTGAAAAAATACTCTCCACCAAGTGCTGCCGGTATGGTTTTTTCAGAAGCTGGACCAGTTCCTGCTCAAGGACAAATCGCACAGCAAATGTTCTGGTACACAGCTTTTACAGCTGATATGGTCAAGAAAGGACTACCTGTTGTAAATGCTGATGGAACTCCAAAGTGGAGAATGGCTCCATCACCTCATGGTGCTTATTGGAAAAAAGGTATGAAAGTTGGATATCAAGATTGTGGTTCTTGGACTATATTAAAATCTACTCCTGTCAAAAGAGCACAAGCAGCTTGGCTTTATGCTCAATTTGTAACTTCAAAAACAGTGGATGTCAAGAAATCTCAAGTAGGATTGACTTTCATAAGAAAATCAACAATCTTTGATAAATCTTTTACAAAAAGAGCTCCAAAATTGGGTGGTTTGATAGAGTTTTATCGCTCTCCTGCAAGAGTTGCATGGACTCCAACAGGTGTAAATGTTCCTGATTATCCAAAACTAGCTCCACTATGGTGGCAAAATATAGGAGATGCATCAAGTGGTGCTAAAACTCCACAACAAGCTTTGGACTCATTGTGTAAAGCTCAAGAAAAAGTTATGAAGAGGATAGAGCGTTCAGGTGTTCAAGGTGATATCGGTCCAAGAATTGGCAAAGCAAAAGGTGCAGCATACTGGTTGGCACAACCAGGTGCTCCTAAGCCAAAACTTGCCAATGAAAAACCAAAACCAGTAACAATTCCTTATGACGAATTGATAAAGTCTTGGTCTAAATAGACCATAATTTAAAGCATATGAGAATGAAAATTTCATTCTCATATGCAAAAAAATAGGGTGCAAAAGATGAGATATATTTTAGCAATAGATCAGGGCACCACTTCAAGTCGTGCTATATTATTTGATAAAAACATAGAAGTTAGTGCAGTATCACAAAAAGAGTTTCCACAATACTTTCCATATTCAGGTTGGGTTGAACATAATCCTGATGATATATATGATACGGTAATCTCTACATGTAGAGATGTGATTAAAAAATCTAAAGTTAATCCTGAAGATATCGTATCAATTGGGATAACCAATCAAAGAGAGACAACAATTGTCTGGGATAGATTGACAGGAGAGTCGGTTTACAATGCTATAGTTTGGCAAGATAGAAGAACAGCCAAAGAGTGTGATGCTTTTAAAAAACAAGGATATGAAAACTTAATCAGAGAAAAAACAGGACTCCTTCTTGATCCGTATTTTTCAGGCATGAAACTGAGATGGATACTGAACAATGTAAAAGGAGCTAGAGAAAAAGCCGATAATGGACAACTGCTTTTTGGAACGGTAGATTCATATTTGATTTGGAAATTAACGGGTGGTATGAAGCATTTTACTGATGCAACCAATGCAGCTAGAACGATGCTCTATAATATCAAAACTGGAAAATGGGATGAAGAAATTTGTTCTTTGTTAAATATTCCGATGACAATGTTGCCAGAAGTAAAAAATTGTGCTGATGACTTTGGTCACACAAAGGAAGATATACTTGGGCAAGAGTTACCGATTTGTGGTGTAGCAGGAGATCAACAGGCTGCGACAATAGGACAGGCTTGTTTTGAACCCGGTATGATAAAATCCACATATGGAACAGGTTGTTTCGCACTTTTAAACATCGGCTCAAATATGGTTTTATCAAATAATAAATTACTCACAACAATCGCTTATAAGCTAAATGGAGAAATAACATATGCACTAGAGGGTTCGATTTTTGTGGCCGGTGCTGTGGTGCAATGGCTCAGAGATGGACTCGGCATCATTGAGAGGGCAAGTCAAACGCAAGATTTGGCTATCCATGCAGATAAGGAACAACAACTATATATAGTACCGGCATTTACAGGTATGGGAGCACCTTATTGGGATGCAAAATGCAGAGGAGCAATTTTTGGGCTAACTAGAAATTCTGGACCAAAAGAGTTTTCAAAAGCTGCTTTGCAAAGCGTGGGTTTTCAGACAAAAGATTTATTAGAAGCCATGTATGCTGATTTATCAACCAATAGCGATTTGGCGGAAAAACAGGCTATATTGAGAGTTGATGGTGGAATGTCAGCATCTGATTGGACTATACAGTTTTTATCTGACATACTGGATGCCAAAGTAGATAGACCAAAGATTTTGGAAACAACAGCTCTTGGGGCAGCTTGGTTGGCAGGAATGCATAAGAATTTTTATCCATCAAAAGAAAATTTTGCAAAAAACTGGATACTTGAAAAAAGATTTGAGCCAAATATGAACAGTGTCACAAGAGAAAAATTATATGATGGCTGGAAGGATGCAGTAAGCAGAACTCTTTCAAAAAGGGTATAAATGATAAGTTTCTTTAAGTTTGATTTTTTAATAACTCCTTATGTGATAGGTTTTATATACTTTTTTGGGGCAATTATAATACCATTTGTGGTACTATTCTTCGCTAAAAAATACAATATTAAATTAGACAGCCCAAAACTAAAATTTTATATGCTAATAGCATTTTTAATGTGTGAGTTATGCTGGAGAATTTTTTGTGAATTTTTTATGGTCTATTTCAAACTGCTAGATGTAGTAAAGTAATAGCCAAGTAGCCTTCTCGTTAAAGGTGTGGCATTAGTAACAAGGAATCTGCCCATAAATTTTTCTTTAAAAGGGCACAAAATTGTAAAATATCATTTATGGGCAAAGGGGACAGTCAAATGAAAGACATGGGTGAACCGCGTATTAAGATAGTAGCTATGCCAAAAGATACGAATCCTTCCGGAAATATCTTTGGTGGCTGGATAATGTCAAATATAGATATAGCCGGAGCCTTAGCTACTAGGGATTTGCCTATACAAAATGTAGTAACTGTCAAAGTAAACTCTTTAGAGTTTCGTGAGCCTATATATGTTGGAGATGTGGTTAGTTTTTATGCAAGAATTATAAGAGTCGGAGTTACCTCTATAAAAGTTTCTGTAGAAGTGAATGCAGAGAGACTATATGAGGGAACAAGGAGATGTGTACATGTAACAAGTGCAGATATCACCTATGTTTCAGTAGGTAGTGATGGCAAAAAAAGAGCCATAGATTGTAGTATAAATTATTTAAATGCACTAGGAATAAAAAATAATGAATAATAAAAAATTTGATCTGATTATCATTGGTGGCGGTGCTACAGGGGCTGGAGTTGCATTAGATGCAACTCTTAGGGGTTTTAAATGCTTGCTTGTGGAGAAAAATGATTTTGCTGAGGGTACAAGTAGTAGAAGTACAAAGCTTGTACACGGTGGTGTTAGATATCTCGAAGCTGCGGTTAAAAAACTAGATAAGAGTCAATTTGATTTAGTAAAAGAGGGTCTTAAAGAGAGATACAGACTCTTGAAAAATGCACCTTTTCTAGCACACTCTACCACCTTGGTTACACCACTCTATAAGTGGTATGAAATCCCTTATATATATGTTGGGCTTGTGCTGTATGATCTGATTTCAGGCAAGAGAAGACTTGGAAGAAGTCAGATTGTTGGGAAAAATGAAATTATGAAAATTTTTCCATCTGTCAAAAAAGATGGTCTAAAAGGCGGTGTGAGGTATTTTGATGGTGCTTTCAATGATGCTAGAACAGCGATAGCACTACTTCAGAGCGCACAGGAAAAGGGTTGTGTTGTACGAAATTATAGTGAAGTTATAGATTTTGAATATAAAGATGAAAAGGTTTCAGGTGTCAAAATAAAAGACAAGATAAATGGTGAAACATACAGCGTAGATACAGATTTTGTCATAAATGCAACAGGGGTATTTTGTGATACTATCAGGAGGTTGGATGACAAAAATGTACAAGATATAGTTGAGGCAAGTTCTGGTATCCACATAGTCCTAGATAAAAAATTTCTGCCAAACAGCGAAGGCTTAATGATTCCAAAAACTGAAGATGGGAGAGTTCTTTTTATGCTTCCTTGGATGGATAAGTGTTTGGTAGGTACAACAGATGAAGAGTCTAAGGCGCAAGATCATCCTAAAGTAGATGAAAAAGATATAGAGTATCTTTTGAGGCATATGAGAAAGTATTTTAGTGTTGATATTAAAAAAAGTGATATACTCTCCTCTTGGTGCGGCTTAAGACCTTTGGTTGCTCTTAAGCATACTGATGACACAAAAGAACTTGTAAGAGAACACTATATAGAGAAATCAAAATCAAACTTAATAAGTATAGCAGGAGGAAAATGGACATCATATCGGAAGATGGCAGAAGATGTGGTAGATGAAATTTGCAAGCTTAGCAGTAGGAAGAATATACACACTTGTTGCACAAAACATTACAAATTGTTTGGAAATAGAGGAAATATAGAAATCTTTAAAGAAAAATTAGGTAATCTAGGGTTAGATTTTGAGGCAAGTGAACATTTGATTGGAACTTATGGGTCTCAAGCAGTAGTCGTTGCGGATTTTATCAAAAAGTATGGAAGTGATAGAATTCATGAAGATTATCCAGTCTTGGTAGCTGAGATATACTATTGTTTAGAGTATGAGTTCATAAAAGGTCCGCTTGACTTTTTAGTTCGCCGTATAGGCTTAGGACTTATAGATCTGAATACAGCAAGGGAGTCTTTGGACAAGGTTGTATCTATCTTGCAAGAGTCATTTGGTTGGAGTGATGAAACATCTAATTCTAAATTAGAGGAGGCATTAAAACTCTTAAACAGGGGGATTTGAGACAAATATGTAACTGTTTTGTTATTTAATTGTTGTACAATTTCCACCTATGGGTTAAAAACTCAAAAATTTTACTAGGAGAAAGTATGAAAAGATTGGCTATATCATCTGTTGCAATAGCAACACTATTGGCGGGAAGTCTATATGCGGGCAATGGAACGCTTAGACTAATAACTTGGAAAGGATATGCTCCAAAAGCACTTGTTAAAAAGTTTGAAAAAGAGACGGGCATAAAGGTAAAAGTAACTTATAGTAATAATGAAGAGATGATTGCAAAGCTTAGAGCTACAAGAGGTGGTGGATTTGATTTAGCACAACCAAGTGTAGATAGAATCAGTTTTGTACAGAAAAAATTTCATATCTACCATGCGATTGATTATAGTAAAGTAAATACAGACCAAATTACAGCAGCTATGGTTAAAGCTTCTAAAAAAATCAGTGGAATTGATGGCAAAGTCTATTCTGTTCCATTTATTTATGGAACTACAGGGATGATTGTAAATAAAAAATTAGCTCCAGAAGCCAATGACTGGTCTGATCTTTGGAATCCAAAATATGCAGGTAAAATTTCTTATAGATTAAAAAGACCTATCCTTATAGGTGCGGCTTTTGGTATGGGTTATAATCCTTTTGCACTATATAGTGATAAAGCAGCTTATAAAAAACTTATCGATAAAGTTACAAAAAAACTTATTGAGTCTAAAAAATATGTAAAAACTTACTGGACAAGCGGAGATACACAAAAAGCTGTTGTCAAAAGTGGTGATGTTTGGGTTGAGTCCGGTTGGGATGCTATAGGTTGGCAAGTTCATGACCAAAATCCAAATATTGACTTTATTTGTCCAAAAAGTGGAGCACTCGGCTGGATAGATACTTTTGCAATTCCAGCAAAGTCTAAAAACATTGAAGCTGCTTATAAGTGGATAAACTTTATTTTACAACCTAAAAATGCTGCATATGTTACAAATCAAAGTAGCTATATGACTGTTTCTAAAGATGCTCCAAAATATTTTAATGATAAAATTAAAACTGATTTTAAGAGATCATATTCACAAAAAGATATAGATAACATCAAATGGTATGATGCTCTTCCATCAGGATTTGCTGCTATAGAAGCAAAAGCACTAGACAAGATAAAAGCTGCACAATAATTTTACAAGCAACTTTACCATACACTAAAGGCTTCAAGCCTTTAGTGTATATAATAAAGAATTTTGTATTGAATTTTTTATTATATAAAGGGGTTGCGAATGAGTAAAATATTAGAGATAAAGAATCTTACTAAAGAGTTCAAAGAGTTTACAGCTGTTAAAAATGTAACTTTTGATGTTGATGAGGGTGGATTTTTTTCTATCCTTGGACCTTCGGGTTGTGGAAAAACTACCCTTCTTAGGATGATCTCAGGATTTATTAAAGAGAGTAAAGGCGAGATATTTATCCGGAATGAATCGATGTCCGGAATTCCACCTGAAAAGAGACCGGTAAATATAGTATTTCAAAGTTTAGCACTCTTTCCCATGATGAATGTAAGAGAAAATGTTGCTTTTGGATTAAAAAGACAAAAACTAAGTAAATCTGAGATAGATGATAGAGTTTCAGACATGTTATCTCGTGTCAGTCTTCAAGGATTTGAGAAGAAAAAAGTGACTGAACTCTCAGGAGGACAGAGACAAAGGGTTGCAATAGCAAGAAGCCTTGTTATGAAACCCTCAATTTTACTACTTGATGAGCCTTTGGGGGCATTGGATAGAAAACTTAGAGAACATATGAAGATTGAGCTGAAACTTCTTCAAAAAGAGCTTGGAACTACATTTATATATATCACCCATGATCAATCAGAAGCACTTGTGATGAGTGATAAAGTTGCAGTCATGAACAAAGGAAGATTTGAGCAAATAGATACTCCTAGAAATCTGTACAAAAATCCAAAAACTGCTTTTGTTGCAGGTTTTGTCGGAGAGAGCAACAGGCTTGAACTAAAACGCAGAGATGGTGATTTTATCACTACAAAAGATGGTTGGAAGCTTGAGAAAAAGGGATTAGACTTTGATCCTGAAGTTTTATATATCCGTCCAGAAGCATTGATATTGGCTCCAACTGAGGATTTGATCGATATAAGTAGATTTCATGTTAAGATAAGAACAATTTTATTTGATGGTTCAAATACAAAAGTTTCTGCGATAGAGTCAACAAGTGGAGCTGAGATCTTGATATCTCTTCCTCAAAATGCAAAATTTGAAAATTTAAAAGAGGGTGACACAGTCGAGGTCGGTATAAATTATGATGATCTAAAATGTTATTAAGGATATGTAATGGAAAATAAAAAAGGTTTTAATATAACATTTTATCTTTTGATACTGCCTGTACTCTTGTGGCTTATTGTCTTGATAGTACTACCGCATTTGGATCTGTTGATAAGCTCTTTTCAAGCAGATAGTGACTCAGGTGCAAAGATCTTTACACTTGAAAACTACACGGCATTTTTTAAATCAAAGATATATTGGTTAACCTTTGTCAATACGGCTGCTTATGCTATCGGTATCACAATACTAGCTTTTATAGTTACATTTCCTGTGGCATTTTATCTGACAAAAGTTATATCTAAAAAATACGCTAGTTTTTTGGCTCTCCTTCTTCTTATACCTTTGTGGGTTGGAGAGCTTGTAACGGTATATGGATGGATGATTCTTTTAGGTGATCACGGTGTCATAAATGAATTTCTTCTGTATATCGGTCTAATCGATAAACCTATAAATATGCTTTATACAAACTTTAGTATGTCGATAGGTCTGCTATATATTTCTATGCTTTTTATGGTTGTACCTGTTATGTCAACACTTGAGAGTCTAGATGATTCACTTATAGAAGCAGCTAGTGACTTGGGGGCAACAAAATGGACGATTTTTACAAGAATTATCATTCCGTACTCAATGCCCGGTATCACCTCGGGCGGAATTATAGTATTTATGCTTGTTATCGGTGATTATGTTGCACCTGATATCTTGGGCGGTAAGAGCTCTCTTTGGTTTACGGAGCAGATATACAATGAGTTTCTCTCTACATTTAACTGGGGCGAGGGAGCAGCATTTGGTTTCTTGTTGCTTATGATATCCTCTAGCATTATTTGGTTGGCATTGAAGCTAACCGGTCAAAAACTTGAAAGGGTAGGATCATGATTCGCTCACTACCAAACTCACCGCTATATAAATATACATACAGATTTTATGTGATATGTTTTTTCCTCTTTTTAGTCATGCCTCTTATCGCTATTGCGGTGTTGGCATTTAATGATTCAAACTTTGTGGCCTTACCATGGAAGGGTTTTACGCTAGATTGGTTTTTTGCCAATACTGATGAAAGAACAGGACTTTTAGCAGATGACGGTCTCATTCAAAGTGTTCTTATAAGTATAAAAACAGCCTTTTATGTTGCAACTCTCTCTACTGTAGTAGGCATTGCTGCAGCACTTCTTTTTGAGGAAGAAAAGTTTAGGTTTAAGGGGTTATTGTACTTTTTGGCTTTAAGCCCACTTGTTATTCCAGGTGTTATCTTAGGTATATCTATACTGCTTTCATCTACGATGGCGGGTAGTTATCTTGAAGAGCATTTTGGCTGGGAAGTTGAGTTTTTAAGTCCAAGTTTTTGGCTTGTTGTTTTAGGGCAGTTCTCTTTCGGGGCAACTTATGTGATGCTTTTGGTAGGCGCTAGACTTAAAAAATTTGATAGAACTCTCGAAGAGGCAGCGTTAAGCCTAAAAGCTACAAGATTGCAGTCTATATGGTA
>JALVAU010000051.1 GCA_027011025.1 Campylobacteraceae bacterium
TAAATACTTAGAGAGGGCAAGCCAAAGCGGAAATATCAGAGCTGATTGTTATCTGGCAGAAGCATATATTAAAAATGGCACCGACAAGAAAAAAGCCATCTCGCTACTAAAAACAGGGATTAAGAGAAATATAAAAGAGTGTAAAAAAATATACAATATGCAAATTAAACAAGGGGCAAAAAAATGAAATTAAAAATGCAAAGTACTTTGAAAATAATCAGTCTATTTCCATTGATTCTGCTTGTGCTGTTTTCTACATATTTTCTATACATTTCATATAGCGAATACAACAAAGCAAACTCACTAGAAAAGAAACTTAATGAAACAAAGATATTAAATGAACTCTCAATAAATATAGCAAAAGAGAGAGGTTTAACTTCAACTTTTATAGCAAGTAATGGACATATTGCCCAAAAAATTCTAGCAAAACAGAGACAAATAGTAGATAAAAGCCGCAAAAAATTTGATAATTTTTATAAAACTTATCCAAAAGACAATAATGTAAAACACATAATAAAATTACTAAAGCAGATAAAAGATGTGCGCGCAAAAGTAGATTCACTAAAAGATATAAATTTTAATAGCATATTTTTTTCCTACTATTCACAAATCAACGGGTACATATTGTTAGATTTAAAAGAGATTAAAAACCTTACAACAAATATTGAGTTGCTGTCTCTAAATTCATCTTTAAATGCACTTTTTAATGATATTGAATACAGTGGGCAAGAGAGAGGTTTTATATCCAAGATATTAAGCCAATACTTACCATTTTCTGATGAAGACTTAAAGATATGGATAAAAATATCTAGTAAAGTAGATACATTTGACTATAACAATATATCAAATACCGCTTTAAAGAAAAGGGTTGCGAATCTTTTTAATAACCCTAAAAACAAAAAAGTATTTAGTGATATCATTGATGCAAAAAAGGACCTGATTTTATCAGCTCAAAGTGGTGAGTATCTAATGGACCCTACCCTTTGGTTTTCTTTAACAACTAGAAAAATATCTATTTTAGCAAATACGGTTAAGCTAATACAAACTCAAAAGCAAAAAGAGTTGACTCAATATAAAAGTAAAAATATAAATCAACTAATCATTGCCGGTGCCATATGGTTACTCTCTATATTTCTTATATTTATAGGGCTGTTGCTTTCAAACAAGATAAAGAAAAATCTAAAAGGGCTAGAGAGAGTATTTACAAAGGTCCAAGAGCTCTCCAATACTAAAAAAGAGGTTAATTTTGATACTGCTGAGGGTGTTAGCCTAACATATCAGGTTATTGATGAAGCAATTGAAAATATTGCGAAAGAAAAAAATGTTGCAAAAGAGGCAAATGCGGCAAAAAGTATCTTTCTTGCAAATATGTCTCATGAAATAAGAACCCCTCTAAATGGAATTATCGGCTTTACAGAATTACTTAAAAATACAGATTTAGATGATGAGAAGCGAGAATTTGTTGAGGTAATAGAGAATAGCTCTGAAAATCTACTTGAAATTATCAATAATATTTTAGACCTCTCAAAAGTAGAAAGCAATAAAATAGAGATAGAGGAGATTCTTTTCGAGCCAATCGCAGAATTTGAAAATGCAATAGAAGTATATGGACCAAAAGCTGCAGAAAAAGGCATACATTTATCTGCATTTTTAGATCCAAGCTTAAATAAATATATAAAGGGCGATATAACAAAAATCAAAGAGGTTTTGATTAACTTATTGAGTAATGCTGTAAAATTTACACAAAAAGATGACTTGATTACAGTACAAATCGTAAGAGAAGAGAGCCAAGAGAGTGGCATGGTAAAAATAAGCTTCAGCGTAGAAGATAGTGGAATAGGTATAGAAGAGGAAAAACTTAAGGGAATTTTTGATGCTTTTTCACAAGCTGATTCAACCATCACAAGAAAATTTGGTGGTACTGGACTGGGGCTAACTATATCAGCAAAATATATAGAAATTTTGGGTGGAAAACTTGAAGTTCAAAGTGAACCAAACAGAGGAAGTAAATTTTTCTTTACTCTTGAATTTGAAGAATCAACAGCTAGCGATGTGGACTATAGAGATAAATTTACAAAATATTACTGCGCCATATTATCACCAAGAAATTCAAACACAACACAATCAAATTTTATCTACAATTATCTAAGTTATTTTGGATCTGAAGCAAAAATATATAATGATTTTATGGAATTAAAAAATCTAGTATATAGACAAGGAGTCAATGTCGTAATTGTAAACTATGACGATATAAGCAATGCCGAATTAGAGGAGTATAAGAAGATAAACATTCCTGTGATAGTTATACTAAAAACATCTCAACAAAATATATACAACAGCATTAAATCAAAATATATTACACCGATTTATGAACCGGTAAATATCACAAAGTTAGTTAAGACACTTGAAAACTATAAAGATTTGATTCATACCCAAAAAACTCCTGTTGTAACTGCAAACAAAACACATGCGTTTGGTAAAAAATTTGCTGCAAAGGCGCTTGTAGCAGAAGATAATGTTATAAATCAAAAATTAATAAAAAGAACCCTAGAAGACATAGGGTTGGATTTAGATATAGTATCAAATGGACTATTAGCACTAAAGCACAGAGAAACCAATGATTATGATATAATTTTTATGGATATCGCTATGCCTGTAATGGATGGAGTAATTGCCACACAAGAGATTATAAAATATGAAGAAGAAAATAATCTTCCTCATATTCCCATAGTTGCAATTACCGCAAATGCTCTCAAAGGAGATAGGGAAAGATTTATGAGAGAAGGATTAGATGAATACATAACAAAACCTATCAAGAAGGACAATATTTTAAGTATTTTAAATATGTTTATTCCATCTAAAATTATACACCAAGAAAAAGAAGAAAAGAGAGAAGAAGTAAGAGTAGAAAAAAGAGATGAGTTTTTTCAAAATATACCAGAAATAGAGGAAAAGAGAGAATACGAGGGAAAAATTTTGCTCTTTAAAAAAAGTAAATTAGAAAACAAGATTTTTGCTAGCGTCATATCCAAACTACATGATAGTATTGATATAGCCAACAACAAAGAAGAATTTGAAAATAAAATTTCTACTAATTTTTATAAAATTGTTTTGCTAGATCAGGAAATAAGTGATATAGATATACTTAAAATCCCAGGTTTTATAGAAAAGATAAATCAAGAAGCAAGGCGAGGACACACTAGAAATATCCTTTTCACTAACTCTCTTGAAAACATAGGGGAAACTATACGCTCAATATATGATGATGTTGTTCCAAACAATATAAACAAAAGCACTTTGGATAATTTAATAAAAGAAAATTTAAGATAAGGAAACGGTTTAAATGAACAAAAAACTAACAGTTTTAGCAGTAGATGATGATATGATCAACTTAAAACTGATTAAAACAATACTAAAAAACAATAGCAATATTTCTGAAGTGATAGAGGCTAAAGATGGGCTTGAAGCCCTAAATATACTAAAAGTCATGGATAAGATCAATTTAATTCTTCTAGATATAAAAATGCCGATAATGAATGGGATAGAATTTATGGAAAATATTTCATCAATTCCGACCAAAAAAAATATCCCTATAATTATCTTAACAACAGATGAAAGTATGAAACATGAATCATTCGATCATGGTGCATTTGATTTTCTAGTTAAACCAATCAGAAAAGATGATTTGTATGAAAAAATAGCTAGAGTTAATGCTTTAATTTGACTTTAGATGGTGGATCAATATCCACCATCTAAAAACTAAGCTAATATCTTAGATATTTTTTCATACAGTGAAATTATATCTTCCCCTGTTTTGTGC
>JALVAU010000052.1 GCA_027011025.1 Campylobacteraceae bacterium
GGTATAGAGATAGAAGTTTATATAGGGGCAGACGATAAAATCATAAATCCAAGCTGGGTTTTGGATTTTTTTAAACCTTATGCTACTGTATATTATATAAAAAATGCAGGACATATATTGGCTAGCATACCGATTACGGTTATGCTAGCCTAAAGAGCAATCAAGGGCACCTATAAATTACTTTGCAATTAGATATGTTACATACCCGCCTCTGTTTATATATATCATTTTACTTTGATTCTTAAATTTAGATAGAGCTTTATTTAAGCTTTTTATATCTGATATAGGTTGATTTTGAATCTGTATGATTATGTCTCCTCTTTTAAATCCGATTTTATCAGCTTGTGAATCAAGCTTAACTTTAGTGACTAAAACACCGCTTATATCTTGAGGTATTTGGTATTTAGCTCTTACTTGTTTATTGATTTGTATTACCGAGAGCCCTTCAATATAGCTACTAGCACCATCTTTGCCAAAGCTTTGTGCACTGCTCATATTTGCAAGAATTGCCTTGGTTGTCTCTATCTTTTTATCTCTTTCAAACTTGATAGTTATTGTCTTATTTGGAAGTATAGAGCCAACTATATTTTTTAAATCATTTGCATTTTTTATCTTTTGACCATCTACCTCTATGATTAAGTCTCCTCTTTTTAGTCCTGCTTTTTTTGCAGACGAATCTTTTCCTACGGTAAGAATTAAAGCACCAGAATCATTTTTGTATAAACCTTTCATATTTGGTTTTAAATCGGTTATAGAAACTCCTAAATATCCTCTTTTTATCTTTCCATTATTGATTAAAGTAGTAGCTATTTTTTTAACCATGTTAGATGGAATTGCAAAACCTATACCATTATTGCCTCCACTTCTTGAGATAATAGCACTATTGATTCCTATGAGAGCACCTCTGGTATCAACCAGTGCTCCACCGGAGTTTCCAGGATTTATAGAAGCATCAGTCTGTATAAAATTTTCATACTGATTAAGTCCTATACTGCTTTTATTCAGAGCCGATACAATCCCTTGAGTTACTGATTCGCCAACCCCAAATGGATTTCCGATTGCAAAAACAACATCACCTGTTAAAAGTTTGGAGGAGTCTCCAAATCTTGCAACAGATAGATTTTTTGCATCTATCTTTATAACAGCAATATCTGTTTTTGGATCTTGTCCTATAATCTTTGCTTTATACTCTTTTTTGCTACCATGTAGAGTAACAACAATCTTATCTGCACCATTTACAACATGATTATTGGTGACTATATATCCATTTTTAGATATGATGACACCAGATCCTAGTGAATATGCCTTTTTGTTTTGTGGTTGCAGTCTTGGCAGTTGATTTCCAAAAAATTCTCTTAAGAAAGGATTATTTAACAAATCCTTAATATTGTTATTAGAGCTAATTTTTTTGCTACTTGAGATATTAACCACTATATTTCTAACATCTTTTATAGAGTTATTGTACGATAAAATTATATTTTCATTTACCGCATTTTTCCTCTCCGGGTTGCTAGGCATAGATTTTATGTGAATACCAGCAACTAAAAATGTACTGCTCAAAAGCATAGAAAGTATCGTAATTCTTTTCATTGTGTCCTCCTGTGATGATATTTGAATTTTTCACACAACTCAAGATGTCCTGCGAAAAATTTATTATAAATTATATTGTTAAATATAATATTAATAGTATTTAAACTTAAACCTTGATTGACATAGACTAAAGTTTTATGGTATAATACCTATCAAATTTAATACAAGAGGTAAATAGGGATGAGTGCAAGTTTATACGATACACTAGGTGTACAAGAGAATGCATCTACAGATGAGATAAAAAAAGCATATCGGAGACTAGCCAGAAAGTATCATCCAGATATAAACAAAGAAAAAGGTGCGGAAGAGAAGTTTAAAGAGATCAATGCAGCTTATGAAATACTAAAAGACGATACCAAGAGACAGCAATATGACCAACATGGTGACAGTATGTTTGGTGGTCAAAATTTTCATGATTTTGCATCTTCTCAAGGCAGTGCCGATTTGGATGAGATACTTAGAAATATATTTGGCGGTGGCATGGGTGGTGGACACTCAGGATTTGGTGGATTTTCAGGTGGCTTTAATTCAGGCGGGTTTAACGGAGGATTTGGTGGGCATCAAGCGCCAAATCTAGATGTCGAAGCGAAGATAACCATACCTTTTAATGTGGCAATCTTGGGCGGCAAACACTCTATATCTTATGGTGGTTCAAACTTTGATATAAAGATTCCAGCCGGTATCAAAAATGGTGAAAAAATGCGCCTAAAAGGTAAAGGTAAGTCCTATAATGGACAAAAAGGAGATCTCTTTCTACATGTAGAGGTTGCCAATAGTCCAGAATATGAAAGAGATGGAGATGATCTTACTAGATCAATAGATATTCCACTTAAAACTGCTCTTTTTGGTGGAAAAGTTAGTGTTGTCACGCCCCATAAAGAGGTGACGCTAAAAGTCAAAGAAAATACAAAAAATGGTCAAAAATTTAGAGTAAAAGGCTATGGCGTAGAAAACAGAAAAACGCATACTAAAGGTGATCTATATCTAAAGGCAAATATAATTCTTCCAGATGTCAAAAATATAGATGAAGATTTAAAAAAACAGATGAAAGAAAAATTACCGGAGAAGTGATATGCATGGATATGATGAACCAGTTTATTTAATCAGTGTAGTAGCAAAAGTTTTGACGATACATCCCCAAACTCTTAGACAATACGAGAGGGAAGGGCTTATTTGTCCATCTAGAACTGATGGAAAGATGAGACTATATTCTCAAAGAGATATAGATAAAATCAAAATGATACAGAGACTAACAAGAGATTTGGGTGTTAATTTGGCCGGGGTTGACATTATCATAAGGCTAAAAGACAAGATTGAAGCTTATGAAGAAGAGCTAGAGATGCTAAAAGAGAAGATTGCAGACAGAAATAAAAACAGTCTAAGCACTATAAGCAATCCTCTAGTTAAAAGAGAGAGTTACGAAATCATACTTTTTGGAGAATAAGCCCCCTGTATAGCCTGGAAGGTTATGGGGGCTTCCATACACCCCATCACCCATAGATACCGGAACTTAAATATCTCTCTCCTGTATCACATAAGATGGTTACTATAGTTTTTCCTTGATTCTCTTTTTTTGATGCTACTTTTTTAGCTGCAAATACATTTGCTCCTGCACTTATACCTACACACAAACCTTCTTTCAGTGCCAACTCTCTTGCCATACTTATAGCCTCCTCATAGCTGACTTTGATCACATCTTTGTATATATCAGTATCTAGGACTTTTGGTATAAATCCGGCTCCAATCCCCTGAATCTTATGTGCACCGGGTTTTCCTCCTGAGAGAACCGGTGAGAGATCCGGTTCTATTGCATAGATCTCTATATTTGGATTTTTTTGTTTTAAAAATTTTCCATTTCCACTTATGGTTCCACCTGTTCCAACTGCTGCCATAAAAATATCTATCTCTCCATTGGTATCTCTCCATATCTCAGGTGCTGTTGTGAGCTCATGAATCTTTGGATTATTTGGATTATTAAATTGTTGAGGCATAAAGGAGTTTGATATCTCTTTTACCAACTCATTTGCTTTGTCTATAGAGCCTTGCATGCCGTATTTAGCATCTGTCAATACAAGTTTTGCACCAAAGCCCAAGAGAAGCTTTCTTCTCTCTAAGCTCATAGATTCTGGCATTGTCAGTATGAGTTTAAGCCCATAACTCGCACATACCATAGCCAATCCTATACCTGTATTGCCACTTGTTGGCTCTATAATT
>JALVAU010000053.1 GCA_027011025.1 Campylobacteraceae bacterium
CCTTTTAGGCAAGCAGAGTTTGATATAATGTTTGGCGAAGGTATAAGCAAAGAGGGTGAGATAGTTGATTATGGTGTCAAACTTGATATCATAGATAAGAGTGGAGCTTGGTTTAGCTATGGAGAGACTAGGCTAGGGCAGGGGAGAGAGAATGTGAAGGCTCTTTTGAAAGAGAACAAAGAGTTGTCTAAAGAGCTTGAGGATAAAATCAAAGAGGCGATGGGTATAACGCCAATTAATGAAATGGAGGATGAAAAATAGTGACATATATAGATGAGATTTATGCTGATGAAGTATTGGATAGTAGGGGAAACCCAACTGTAAGAGCAACAGTTGCCTTGAGTGACGGCACAGTAGCAAGTGCGATAGTCCCAAGCGGTGCGAGTACAGGCAGTAAGGAAGCACTTGAATTAAGAGATGGTGCAGAGCGTTATATGGGAAAAGGAGTTCTAAAAGCTGTTGAAAATGTAAATATAGAGATAGCAGATGAATTGATTGGCTTGAGCCCATTTAACCAAACTGCCATTGATGATGCTATGAAAGTACTTGACGGTACAGAGTCATATAGCAGACTTGGAGCCAATGCAGTTTTAGGAGTATCTATGGCTGTAGCAAGAGCTTGTGCGGACTCTTTGGGTATGCCTCTATATAGATATTTAGGAGGGGTAAATGCTATAACTATCCCAACTCCTATGTTAAATATCATAAATGGCGGAAGTCATGCTGATAACAATGTAGATTTCCAAGAGTATATGATTATGCCTATCGGTTTTGACAATTTCAGCGATGCACTTCGTGCAAGTAGTGAAACATACCACAACCTCAAAAAGATTATTGCAGGTATGGGTTTAAGCACTGCTCTTGGAGATGAAGGTGGTTTTGCTCCAGATTTAAAAAACAATGAAGAACCTCTTAAATTGATAGTAGAAGCTATAGAGGCAGCAGGATATAAACCGGGGGTTGAGGTGGCTATAGCGCTTGACCCTGCTAGTAGTGAATTTTATAGAGATGGAAAATACCAATTAAGCTCTGAAAACAGAGCTCTTAGTAGCGAAGAGATGGTGGAGTATTATTCAGCGCTCTGTGATAAATACCCTATAGTCTCTATAGAAGATGGTTTGGCAGAGGATGATTGGGATGGATGGAAAGTTATGACTGATGCTCTTAGCTCTAAGATTCAAATCGTTGGAGATGATATTTTTGTAACAAATAAAAAAATACTACAAGAGGGCATAGACAAAGGTATAGCAAACTCTATTTTGATAAAATTAAATCAAATAGGTACTGTCAGTGAGACTATGCAAACTATCAGACTTGCTCAAAGAGATGGCTATACATGTGTAGTTAGCCATAGGAGCGGAGAGAGCGAAGATGCTTTTATAGCTGATTTTTCAGTAGCTATGAATACAGGTCAAATAAAAACAGGCTCAACCGCAAGAAGTGAGAGGATAGCCAAATACAATAGGCTCTTAGAGATAGAAAAAGAGTTGGAGTTTGGTGAATATCTAGGAAAGCAACTATTCTAAATATATGAGTAAGATTTTAAATGAGTTTGAAAATGATGATGCAAAGAGGGGTGAGACTGCTTTTTACATCAAAATTTTCATTCTCATTTTAGCTGTTATATTGTTTGGTATTTATGTAGGGGATGTTTTGTTTGGAAAAAGCTCTCTAGAGGTACTTTTGGATTTGCAAGAGAGTAGAGACAATCTAAAACAAAATGTTAAAATTATCAAAGAAAAAAATGCTCTTTTGCAAAAAGAGTATTTTGAGCTTAAGCAGCTAGAGCCTAACTGAGATTAGGTGTGGGAGTAGAATTTATGCGTATTTTCATTCTTTTATTATTGGGTACTTTATGTTTTTCAAGAGAAAATCCTTTTGCTCCTGTAGAAAGTATATCAAAATTTACTCAGCCAGCTAAGCAGGATAGGCAATTTGATAGAGTATATCTCTCTTTGCCGGATAGTGCAAGAGTTCTAAAAAAACTTGATGTGTACTATCAAAACCTAGATGGGTCAGTTTCTCATCGCTCTGTAAATATAGATAAAAAGATTGATTGGCATAATGAATTTAGTTTTTCATATAAAAACAGCGCAACTATAAGGAGCACAAGAGTTAAATCCTTATCTGTTAAGAGTGCGCACAATATAAAAAGATACAAATACAAAGATTTTATTTCATTTCAGGTTGGCAATAAAAGGATGAAAATTATCACCAAAGATAGTAAAATACGAGATTTTATAGTCGATAATCCCTATAAAATAGTCATTGATTTTAGGAGAGATACAAATTTTTTAACAAAAACTTTCAAAGTAAAGATGCCGCCTTTTGTATCTATTGTTCTTGGAAATCATGATAAATACTATAGGGTTGTAGTGACTTTGGATGGTCAGTATCTCTATGATCTTAAGAAGAGCAAGGGTGATTATATAATCACCCTAAAGTAGTCTTACTCTTTTGGTGTTCGCTCATCTGGTCCAAGATATAGTTGGCGAGGGCGGGCAATCTTCATGTCTGGTTGTTCTTTTAGTTCAATCCATTGAGCAATCCATCCCGGAGCTCTTCCCATAACAAATATTACAGCAAACATCTCTTTTGGAATTTTTAAAGCATTTAAGATAAGTCCTGAGTAGAAGTCTATATTTGGATATAATTTTCTCTTTACAAAGTATTCGTCACTAAGTGCTATTTTTTCTATTTTATTTGCAATTTCTAGCAGGTGAGAATCTATATCTAATTCATCTACCAATTTGTCTCTTAACTCTTTGAGTATAGTAGCTCTTGGGTCAAAATTTTTATATACCCTGTGTCCAAAACCCATCAATCTAAAAGGATCATTTTTATCTTTTGCTTTTGCTATGTATTTGTCTACATTTTCTACACTTCCTATCATCTCAAGTTGACGAATTACTGACTCATTTGCTCCTCCATGGGCTCTTCCCCAGAGTGCACTAACACCGGTTGAAATAGCAGCATAAGGGTGTGCTTGAGTTGAAGCAACAACTCTAACGGCAGTTGTGGAAGCATTTTGTTCATGGTCTGCATGCAGAGTAAATATAGTATCAAGTGCTTCTACTTCTATCGGTTTTAATTCTATGTAGTTATGAGGGTATGCTCTTAGCATAAACAGGAAGTTTTCAGTAAATCCTTTTGTTAAATCAGGATATATGACAGGATGCCCTTGTGAATACCTGTATGAAAAAGCTGCGATAGTTGGAATCTTTGCGATGATTCTATGCGCCATCTCCATAACTTCTTCAGGAGTATCCATATCTAGGGAATCAGAGTAAAAAGTAGATAAAGATGCGATAGCCGAAGAGAGTATCGCCATAGGATGGGCATTATCAGGAAATGCATCAAATAGTTTTTTCATACTTTCATTTATATAAGATCTCTTTTTTAATTCAAACTGAAATGCTTTGAGTTTTTCTTCTGAAGGTAGTTCTTTGTGCAATAATAGATAAGCAACATCTAAGAAAGTCTTTTTTGTAGCAAGATAGGATATATCATATCCACGATACATCAGTTTGCCTTTTGCTCCATCTATGTATGTGATTCTTGATCTACAGCTTGCTGTTGAGGTAAAACCTCTATCAAATGTAAACATACCCGTCTCTTTATAAAATGAAGATATATCTACGACATCTGGTCCTAGGGTCGGCTGAAGTATAGGAAAATCAAATTTTTTCCCTGTTCTATTGTCTATAACTGTGATACTTTCTTTGCTCATCTTTTCTCCTTTGTAATCATTTTCTATTATACTACAAGATAGTTTATTAGAAAAAGTAGGATATATTAAAT
>JALVAU010000054.1 GCA_027011025.1 Campylobacteraceae bacterium
TTGGTGTACTCTTCAAACATATAATAAACGGAAATATTTAAGAATAAAAAAGATAAAAGAAAATAGAACATTATAAGTACAAAGAAGTAATATGATGGCAAAACTTCAAAGAAAAAATTAAACAGCATCAAAATTACACCAACTATGAGCACTAAAACCAATCCTACATTGAACAAAACTTTTGTGACATTTGAAGCTAGTATCATTTCATTTTGTTTTAGATAAAAAAGTCCTTTTCTACCTATCGCTTGAGCAGAAGCACCAGTAACAATCAATGCTAAAAAAGTTCCCAAAGCTATAACAGTTGCTTTTGTCTTATCCATATTGATTCCAGACCAGATAGCATATCCAATCGAGAGTGTGAAAAATATCTGCACAAACATCGGCATTGCAAATGCTAGCCCTCTTATATAATTTTTAAAACTTCTCATCCAAAATGAGGGTAACTCTTCCCAACTAACCAAAGATTTGACTGGGTATGTCTTAGTATCAATATACTTTTGCATATATTTTGCCATATCAAAGACATTATCAAAGCCATACTCCTCTTTTGCATCTATATCCCTTATACCATATATCTCTAAAAGTGCGGCCACCTCCCAATGATCAAGCGGCTTTCCTCTCTCTTTAGTTATATCAGCATATAAAGAGCTTAAATCGTTGCTAATGCTACTTGTTTCCACTCTTCATCTCCCGCTTCTAGATATTCATGGTAAAGATCTTTATAAACCTTGCTATAATTATCCACCATATCTTCTGTTGTAAATCCATTTAAGATATACTCTCTAGCATCCATTCCCATCTGTTTGGCAATATCCAAATTTTGCAATACATATATAACTTTATCCGCAAAATCTCTATAGTCCTTTGGCTTTATAACATAACCATATCCTTCTAATACCTCTTTTGTGCCTCCGACATCAGAGGATATGACAACTTTCTCGCAAGCCATAGCCTCTATCACAACAAAAGGGAAAGCTTCAGATATACTAGTAAGCATAACCACATCACCCTCATTATAAGCAGATTCTGGACTTCCTGTACTTCCTGCAAATAAGAAATTATCTCCAACACCTAACTCTTGCACTAAATCTTCACAAATATGAAAATACTTCTCATCCAACATCGGTCCATAAAGTTTAAATAAAACATCAGGTATCTCTTTTGCAACAAGCTTAGCTGTTCGTATAAAAGTCTCTATATCTTTTAATGGATCAATTCTTGCCACCATTATCACCGTTAACCTATCTTCATCTTTTTTAACATCGAATTTTCTAAATTTATTTGTATCTATTCCATTATAAATGGTTTGAATTTTTTTCTCGTCAACTCCCCATTTCTTCTCCCACCTAGAGTTATAGTTACACACAGGAGAGACTACATCGGCAAAATGAAAATTAAGTTTTGATACCAAAGTTATAAGTCCCATCATGAACTCTTTTGTACGATAGGGCATCTGGTTTCTTGAAGCTGCTAGATACTGCTCCCTTATATATACTCCGTGCTCTGTCAATAAAAACTTACTATTATACTTTTTTTTAGCAACTATACATGACAAACCACAAAAAGCAGCGGCAGATGAGTGATAAATATGAGCTTGGGGTAGTTTTGGCAACAATGATATAAAGAACCTATACAGATATCTAAGTCCCTCTATCATATCAAAGACGGTTGGTATGTCATCTTCTACATCTTTATAGTGCTCTAGTATATAGTTTTTATATATAATCCACAACTCTTCATCTCTAAATGTTTCATAATAATCATATATTTGAAAATACTCATAAAATTCATATATAGCATCTCCTAGGGCATCCAAATCCTCTTTTTTTCTAAAAATATGATCAAGAACTAAAATCATAATAGGTTTTAGTTTTTCAACACTTGAAGAGACTTGAGTTTGTATTTTGGCTTCATATATCTTTGAAAATTCAATCTGTCTTATATACTCTATAGGCTCTTCCGTTCCCCAAAGAGGTACATTTATAATCTCAGCTACATTTGGAGGAATATCAAATTTTAGTTTTACAAATGGATGCATTTGTATGGGGATTAATACAAAATCTATATTTTTCAATTCATGCACTAATATATCTGCCCATGTACTAACACCTCCTGTAACATAAGGATATGTTCCCTCGCCCGTCCATACAACTTTGATTCTACTCATAAAAATCTCTTTTCCCCACTAAAATACTCAAAATTGATATCTCTTGCTTATATTTTTGCTGCATTGATAACAGTTGGCTCTTATAACTTAAAAATCCTTTTATAGCATCCGAATAGGCTCTATATGGAGATACCCCGGCGAAATATCTCTCTTTTGCAATTTTTAATTTATGCTTTTGAAGAGATAATTGCTCTTTTATGATATCAATCTGTTTTTTATTTCTTTGTATTTCATTGTATGATTTTTCCACTTGAATTAAAATAGCCCTTTGCTTAGAAGACAAAACCTCTTTTTGTTTGAGTATATCAAATCTATTTTTTTGAACATTTAGGTTTATATCATTTCTATTATATATCGGCAGTTTAAAATTAAGCCCCAATTCCCAAAAAGCACCATTTCCGGGGCTATCAAGGTTAAAAATTTTATTTGTACTTAATCCATATCCAACATAGGAGTTAAATCTAAACTCTGGAATTCTCCTCCTTTTTTGGAAAAGCAGATCTGCTTGCTTCAGGTTTAGAAGGTTTGACTCTTTTGCTAAAACTCCACTATGCGCAATAGCCTCTTTTTGTAAAAGTTTCAATGAATCAAGATTTAACTTCACACTCATAGGATATAATTGGTATGGTTTTTTACTTCTTGATTTTGTGCTATGTCGCAATATATAATCATTGTTTAGATATCGGTACTCCATATTCAAGACAGATCTCTGCAAATTTAACAGATCATTTTTTGAATCAATCAAATCTAAAGGACTGTTTTTTCCCTCTTTAAACCCCTGTTTTATTATATTTGTTACAATTTCTTGTTGTTTTAGTGTTTTTTTTAATATATCTAACTCTTCTTGGGAAATATATAGATTTGAGTAGATTGATACTCCAAATATAATAAGCCTATCTTTGGCATTTAGCTCGTCAATATCAGCCAATCTCTTGTATAGGATATCATAAGCATTATTTGTGAGTTTATATCCTCCGTCATAAAGAATTTTGTTTACATGTAGAGATACTCCTGCTCCGGTATAATCACCATTTACATTTGGAGCATTGCCTGATTGAGCTGATATAGAAGATCCTGTTCTTAGATATCCATTAGCATAAACATCAAAATCATATTTATCTTTTTTAATTTCATTTAGTATGTAATCTATCTTTTTTTGATAAAAAATCTCGTGCGCTTTGTCATTTGATTCAAATAGCACATCAACATATCTTTTAAAACTCAAATTGTCATATATTTGAGTTTTATCTCTTTTACTTAATTTTGGAATTTCATAGGATTTCAAAATTTTTGGTTCATTTAATTTTGGTCTATTTTCTATTTTTGATACCTTTAAAGAAGTTAATGGCGTATGGTAGCCTTTAGAGCTTAATGTTGTTTCCCTCAAAGAAATGGGCGGAGTTTTTTCGATTTTTTTTAGTCTGTTTATAAAAACTATATTTTCTAGTGTTTTTATACCATCTGTTTTATGCTTGATTTTTTTTATCTTTGTCTGTTTTAACACAGGAGACTTTAAAACTATCTCTTTTTGACAGTTAATAATAAATGCATCTTTGTATAATTTTTTTACCTTTTTTAGTTTGCGTCTAGCATGCTTATATGTTTGAAATGATTC
>JALVAU010000055.1 GCA_027011025.1 Campylobacteraceae bacterium
ATCTGTATCAACAGCAAAAACCTCGACTAAATACATATCATCAAATCCAAGGTCTTTTACAAGATGCGTGATTTGGTATGTTTTATTTACATCCAATCCTGCCTCTTCATACATCCTCATCTCTACCATGATGCTTAGATCTTCATCTGCTTGATTTTTTGGGATCTTAAAACTATAGAGTATAATATTTTTGTAAAAAACTCTAGAAACTGTATATAGCTTCTCTCTCTTTGAGCTATTTTGAAAATTTTTACCATCATAAACACTCAGTGATAAGTCTGTTGGATTGATATACTGAATACTTTTATTTGATGCCAATTTATTTACCTTAAATATAATTATCTTACTATTGTAACATAACCTGACATAGGAAACAATTGAAGCCTCCTAGTTCTAGAGCCTTTGGTTATATTTATATCTATCACTTTAAGCAATAAATGTTCCGACTGGCAATATGGTCTGCCCATACTATCAAAGCATACTTTATCGTATGTAGATACTATATTTGAGCTGATTATGTATGGTTTCTGGGCCCTTTTATCTTCATTTTCCAATACAGTCTTATTGAATGTTATACAAGTTGTATTGTTATCCATCTCCTTCCATGGGTTCTCTCCAAAGTTTACACTATCATACCCTATAGCATTTTTTTGTTTCTCTCTTATCTTTGAAAGTATAAATTTTGTATCATTTGAGAGTCTGTTGTCTGGCATAAAGTTTGAGCCTGTATAAGCCAATATACCAATTACTACAATGACAAATATAAGCTCCACCATCGTAAATGCTGAATTTTGAATTTTGAATTTTGAATTATATCTCATGGTCTTTGCAGTGTCCTTCTTCTTAGGATTATATCTGTACCATGATTTTTAGGATTGGAACTGTTTGTCTCTACTGTTATCTCTAGCATAACCATACCGTGAGAATCTTCTGTTTCAATCTTTTGAACTCTACTGCAACTTGACAAATTATAGTCTTTATATAAAAAATATTTTGTTATATTTATATCCGCATTAAAACGCTGATCACTAGAGGTAATATTTACTTCTTTTAAACAGTTAGAATTATTTCTATCGTACCCTTGAATAGCTAGTAAACTAAGTTCTACCGCACTATTCATAAAAAGTTCTGCACTCTCTCTTATATATAGATCTTTTGTTTGTTTTATGGAGTATTGTGCATATTTCATGACTACAACCATCAAACCACTGATGAGCACTATTACCATCAAAGCTTGCATGAGACCAAAACCACGGCGCATCAAAATACAACCTTTTGCTTTGAGATAGTTACATTATTATCACTACCTCTGATTTTTTTACTCATAGTTAGCTCAAAATATATACTATCATTTAACATACCGGTTTTAAAAGCTGTTACATTTTTTGAAAGCACTGTTACATTTCCTTCTCTAGTACCATTATTATCATCCTTGTCCCCACAAAAAGTCTCACCTTTCCATGGTCGATAGTTATAGAAAAGATACAAAGTATCATCACTATCTATATCTGTTTTGGCTCTACATGTAGAGATGTTTATATCTTGACCTCTTGCGACTGCATAGGCACTGTCAACTATGTAGTATTTTTCATATATCTCTTTAGGTTTTTGGGATAGAGTAATATTATTATCTTTTATCTTTGTTATATCATGTATTAAGTTATGGCCATGTCCGTGCCATCCGAAAGAGTTATTAAAATCTCCGTCTATTGCACCTGTATCAAATGCACCGGCAAAGATAAGTGCAGTAATATTTTTATCTCCACTGTTTGGGTTTGAATAAACATAGCTTGTACCAAATTTATCATACTCTGTTGTATTTAGATCATTTGCCTTTATATCAAAGGATACAAGCGTTCTACTATTTTTATCTGAAGCATCCAAATCCATAAAACCACTATAATCTCTTCTCTTCAAAGCCTCGCTAGCAGTTCCTATCCACTCCAAAACAGTAAAACTATTATCTAGATTGTATATTGATTGAAAATCTCTACTCGATGAATTATAACCTATAACACTAGTAGCAACTCTATTATAAAGAAGCATGGAGATTTGATTTAACACTATCTGTGAATTTGACGAAAATGTATTGATGGCATCTGTTTTTGCTGCCCTTAGATAGAGATGTTTTATGGAGACTAAAGTTCCTAAAGACAATATACCCATGATAACAATAACCACGATTATCTCCACCATGGTAAAAGCTCTTTTCAATTCCATACCCTTTTGCTGATAGTTACTAAGCCTATATTTGCTGAGGTATAGTTAAACTTTGCCAATACTCTCGTCTCTCCTCTTTTGCCGTGATATAAAACTTTTGTCTCTATGTGTTTTAGATTTGTAAAATTATTACTGTTAGTTGACTTGTTTAGATCTATTAAAGCAGTAGAGCCACTGTATGCTATATTTGTATCATCTGCATAGCTTACCGTTATATTTAGCTCATAAATCTGTGCACCATAAGCAGTTATATTAACATCTGCATTGTTAAAATCTCCTATATTATCGCCATTTGCATCATTTAAAACGGTATTTATAGCTGAAGCACTTAAATTATCTTCACAAGTTCTTGAACCTATAAAACCACCTCGTCTATAGTGAGTGGTTGAATTACAATCAAAGATGTTATTTGCACTTGAGCTTACATGTAAGATATCACTTGAGTCTGTATTATTCTTATCCCAAGGCATATTTGAAATCATATGGAGCATAGATACACCATTTAAAAGCGCATCTTGCCTTATAGTAAAGCTGTCACTTTTGTTTACTGCATAAATGATCTTCGGTATCACCGTAAAAACCATGGCAATGATCACAATAGTAAAAATCAACTCAACCAGAGTCATACCTCTTCTTTTCATCTAAATACTTTTATACCTCTCTTTGTTTTTGTGGCATTATAATCATAACCAATATTTGAACCATTAAAATCACCACTTTGTATGCCCTCTTGTGTATCATGATTGTCAAAAACATACTGAAAGCAAGGATGCTTGCTGCAATCTCCTGTTGTATTATAGTCTTCATAACTACTATACCAAAAATACTTGGGTATCTTTACATGTATATATGCTTTTAGAGCCTTTGGATAATCAGTATTGGTTAAATTAAAGCTTAATACACCATTTTTATAATCCAAAATAGATATATTCAGAGCTGTATCATTTATGGTGGTAAACTCACTGCTATCATTCAAATCTGTTATTGTTTGGTTATTGTCATCTTCCATAGCATACCAATTTAGACTCTCTTGGTGAAAATTCTTAATGCTACTGTTTGAATATACCTCTACAAGCAAAGAGTTATTTATATCTTTTTTGTTCGTAGTTATATCTTTTGTTTTTACTCGTCCATAGTAAAAAGTTGCATTTTCGTCTGTTGTTGTTGTGCCAAAAGTTGCATTTTTATCTGTTACATTTATATCTGCTATATCCAAATCAAATGGATCTATTTTTACGCTTCTATTTCTATCATAATTTATGTAAAGTCTGATTTTTGAAGAACCATTGTTATCTGTAGTAAAATTTCCATCTGTATATACTATATCCATTTTTCCATTTTGCAAAGTGCTATTTGTATCATTTGCATCTTGATAGATATAAAACATAGTAGGCAAATCTGCTCTTGTATTGGTAGAGATATTTATATCTATATCCTTTGCATAGCAAGCAGTATTGTAGTTTTTTGTTGTTTGGTTTTGTTCATTTTGTGCTGTTATATTTATATCTAATTTTGCAGACAT
>JALVAU010000056.1 GCA_027011025.1 Campylobacteraceae bacterium
TTGCTGCTTCTATGTTAGCTGCATATTTACAGCTATCACAAATGACTATATCATCTTCTCCATTATCCGCCAAAACCATAAACTCTTTACTCCCACTTCCGCCTATAGCTCCACTATCAGCGTCCACCACTCTAAACTCAAGTCCAAGCTGTGTCAATATATCTCTATAAGTCTTTTCCATTAAGTCAAACTCGGCTTTTAGGGATTCTTGTGAATCATGAAAACTATATCCATCTTTCATTATAAATTCACGACCTCTTAAGAGTCCAAACCTAGGTCTTGCTTCATCTCTAAATTTAGTTGTAATTTGATAGAGATGGAGTGGGAGTTGTTTGTAGCTTGTGATGATGTTTCTGACTATATCCACAACAACCTCTTCGTGGGTAGGTCCTAAGACAAATTCATTGTTTTTTCTATCTTTTAGACGGCATAACTCTTTACCAAATACATCATACCTTCCGCTTTGTTTCCAAAGGTCGGCATTTGTTACAACACCCATCTGTATCTCTTGTGCACCGGAAGCATCCATATTCTCTTTGACTATATCTCTTATTTTGTCTAGCACTATTTTACCCAAGGGCAAAAAGCTATATAGTCCACTTCCGCTCTGTTTTACAAAACCACCTCTTATCAAAAATTTATGGCTAGGAAGAGTCGCGTCTTTTGGTGCATCTTTTGTTGTTGGTGCGTAGAGTTTTGAAAATCTCATCTATTTGTTCTCCATCATATTGTTTTCCATTTGGTATTCACATTTGTACATATTTAACTTTTTTGCCTGATCTTCATTTATATCAAAGATATATTGTACTGCTTGGACTATAACATCTGCCTCGGGTTTTTCTGCTACTTCTTTTAGTTTTATGGTTGGTGTATGCAAGAAACCATTGAAAGCGTGGTGTACTATTTTTACTATCTCATTTTTTTGTGATTCATCTATATAGCCTTTTTTTATAGCTCTTTCTATTTCATGCAAAGAACAGCTTTGAGCCTTTGTTCTCATCTCTTTTATGATCGGGTCTATACAGAGTGTTTGAAGCCATTTGAAAAATTCCATAGTTGATTTGCCTATGATTGAGTAAGCTATCTTTGCCTGCTCCTCTCTTTGTGCTATATTTTTATCTACCACCTCTTTTAAATCATCTACTGCATAGATATGCAAATTATCAAACTCTATGGCCTCTATGTCTCTAGGAATTGCTATATCAAACCAGTATCTGTCGAACTCTTTTTTCTCTACCATATCTTTATCTATGATTGTGTGAGGAGCACCCGTGGCACTAAAAAGCAGTCTATATCTATTTATATATTCACTAAGTTTTGAAAAAGAGGCAAAACTCGCCATCTCTCCTAATTCATCTACTAGTTTTTGGGCTTTTTCTAGATTTCTGTTCAAGATGATAACATTGACACCATTTGCTATAAGATGCTTTGCTGCCAATCTTCCCATCTCTCCTGCACCTATAACTAAGGCTGTATATCCTCCAAGATTTCCACAAATCTCTTTTGCCTTACTAACTGCTACGCTAGATATTGATATAGAATTTTTTGAGATATCTGTATTACTCCTTACAGATGCTGCACATTTAAAAGCATGATGCATAGCACGACTCAGTTTTTGATCGCAAAAACCTTTTTCGTAAGAAAATTTATAGGCATCTTTGAGTTGCCCAACTATTTGGGTTTCGCCGATAACC
Source organism: Campylobacteraceae bacterium (assembly GCA_027011025.1). Taxonomy (GTDB): domain Bacteria; phylum Campylobacterota; class Campylobacteria; order Campylobacterales; family Sulfurospirillaceae; genus JAADIZ01. Next base: position 1,695 of record JALVAU010000056.1, read on the forward strand.
AAGCTATCTAGCGAGGATATTACAGAAAAAAGATGGTGTATGGCGCTATTGTCTTCATATATATCACCTCTGCTCTCTAACTCTTTTTTAGGAACTCCTGATATCTTGGAGAGTTCATTAAAAGTATGTTCTATGGTATGCTCACAATTTGCAACACTCAATATTATCTCAACTCTGTTGCAGGTTGAGAGGACTATTGATTCGTTTGTGTGTTCGAATTCATTTAAACTTTCTTGAAAAATTGAGCGCTTCTCTTCATCAGATAGAGACAACTTCTCTCTTATGGCTATATCTGTGTTTTTGTGAGTAAAGCTGATAGTAAGGTAGTGCATTAAAAATCTCTCTCAATCATCTCTTTGATGATATTGCTCAAGCTACCATCATCCTCGTTTTTGATGGCACTTAAAGCCTCAGCACCTAATCGCTTTGCATACTCTATAGAATCAACCAAACTACCACTCTCCTGCATTTTGCTTTTTATCCAAATTTTATCATCTTTGGATAAATCCTTTTTAAACAAAGAGAGTAGTTTTTGCTTGCTTTTTTCATCCAATCTTTCATAAAGATACATGTAAGGCAGTGTAGTTTTGCCCTCCTTAAAATCATGCAAAGATGGTTTGCCGAGTTTTTGGCTATCTTGTGTTATATCAAGAACATCATCAATCACCTGAAATGCAAGACCAAGATTTTTACCATACAGTTCATAGATTTCTATATCCTTACCTGCCAAAATAGCAGCACTAGCACTAGAAGCTTCAATCAAAGAGGCTGTTTTTTTATAAATCATATCTAGGTATCTTTTTTTATCACTATTAAAAGAGTTAGATAGCTCCACATCAAGTAGCTCGCCAACTGAAAGCAGCGCAACTGCATTGGATATCTTATAAGCGATACTATTTTGGAGTGTTGTCAGCTCAGTAAAGCCTTTTGAGTAGAGTATATCACCAAGCATAATAGATGTTTTATTCCCAAATGTGGCATTTATCGACTCCTCTCCTCTCCTAGTCAAAGCATCATCTATAACATCATCGTGTAGAAGGCTTGCTGCATGTATGAGCTCCACTATCGCTGCTAATTTATACGCATCTTCGTTAGTTCCAGCGATCTTAAGTATAAGCTTTGCTCTTAGCCTTTTACCCTTTGGAACTTTTTTAAATATCTTAGTTACGCTCTTATCATTTAATGATTCGACCATCTGCAACATTAAAATTTCAACTTTTTTTAACAAATTAATTCCTTTTACTTCCAGCCATTTTTATATATGTTCTGCATCTATTGTATCTAGAATATAAAATGATGCTCATTTAAACACAACCTGAACTTTTTTTGTTTCATCTTTTATATAAACATCTAGTGTAGCTACCCTCTTTTTTAGTTCAAAATTAGAAAAAACAATCAAAGCATATGCTGCTTCACGATAATCCCCACCATCTTGAAGTAATCTTACTTTGACTCTATCCAATGATCTTTTCATGCTCAATATATATTGATTTGGATAGCCCATGTATTTTGTGAGTAAAATAAGGTTTTTACTTCCATCATAAAGAGTCCATCTAAAACTTAACACATATCTGCTTTTTCCCTTACCGGCACTATCCTTGTCTATAAATACTGTTGCAATTTTATCTTTTTTGAGATTAAAACTGTATTGAAAATCCCACATTTTTTGTTTTGCTGCTGATAGATTTATAACAATAAATAGAAAAAGAAAAAAAAAGATTTTACTCATGTTGAGTCAAGACATCTCCTGTTGCTGATATATAGAGCGAATTTTTCCTATCCAAGATATCATCTGCTTTTTCTAAAGCTATCTCATTTAAGCGGTATTCAAGCTCTAAGTCATCTTTTATAAACTCTTCAAGAAGCATTTCCATAGCACAATATTTGTCAAATACTCCATCGATTGATTGCTCCACAAGAGATCTGTTTGCATTATAAACTATATCGTAAAACTTACTTTTTGGACTACCCATCAAAAAATCATCTTCATCATTACTAAACATTTATTACTCCATTGGCTAATAGTTAAAGGATTGTAGCATAC
>JALVAU010000057.1 GCA_027011025.1 Campylobacteraceae bacterium
CTTATATACCGGCTCTATCGTCTGCGTTGTTCCTACTAAAATAGAGATGGAGCTTGTTGGTGCTATAGCCATAAGATAACCATTTCTCATACCGTTCTTCTTTACTCTCTCTCTTAACTCTTCCCAATCATAAATCTGCCCAAACAATCCACCCCTATCAACGAGTTTCTTAGCCTCTGCATTTGCCGAATCGATAGGAAAAATCCCTTTGCTCCATTTTGAGCCTTCAAAATCGGGATATATTCCCTTTTCTATAGCTAAATTTGAAGATGATTTTATGATGTTATAACTGATCGCCTCCATAACCTCATCTATCTTGCTAAAATGTTCATAACTGCCCCACTCGATTCCGCTAACTGCTAACATTTCTGCTTCGCCCATGACACCAAGCCCTATCGCTCTTGATCTTAGGTTTGTATGTTTTACTTTTGCATGTGGATAAAAATTGAGATCGATGACATTATCAAGCATTCTTGTAGCTATCGGTACAACTCTTTGTATATCCTCTTTTGTATTTATCTTAGATAGATTTACACTAGCTAAGTTACAAACAGCAGTTTTTCCCTCTATCATCTCTTTTTCAACGATAAAAACTTTTTTGTCTCCAATCGTGTCTAGGGCTGTTATCTTTTTTGCCTCTTTTTCGATTTTGTCATTTACTATAACTCTGTCTTGCTCATCATACAAATCATAAGTTCCATCATCATATACTACTTTAATTTTATAATGGTTTGGTTCTGTATTTTGAAATATCTCAGTACAGAGGTTTGAGCTTCTTATGATGCCACTATGACTGTTTGGATTTACCCTGTTTGCATTATCTTTGAAACACAAAAACGGGCTTCCACTTTCAAAATAGCTAAGTAGTATCTTCTTCCATAACTCTTTTGCTTTTATATGCTCTTTTGAGATATTTTCATCTTTTTCATATTTTAAATACTGCTCTTCAAACTCTTCGCCATATAGATTTGGCAAATCAGTCACTTCCGCAGGATCAAACAGAGTCCATATACCATCTTCTTCGACTCTTTTCATAAATATATCATTTATCCAAAGAGCAGGAAAAAGATCGTGTGCTCTTCTTCTCTCTTCTCCAGAGTTTTTCTTCAGATCAAGAAAATCAGATACATCCATATGCCATGGCTCAAGATATACAGCAATCGCACCTTTTCTAGTACCTAGTTGATCAACAGCTATGGCTATATCATTTGTGATTTTCAAAAATGGTATGATTCCGCCTGCTGCATTTTTATGTCCATCTATAGAACCACCCATTGATCTAACCAAATTCCAATCCCAGCCAATTCCTCCACCAAACTTACTAAGTAGTGCCATCTCTTTGTAGGAGTCAAAAATACCCTCTATATTATCAGGTGTACTCCCTATGTAACACGAGCTTAATTGATGTCTTGGAGTTCTTGCATTTGAGAGCGTTGGAGTTGCTAACATAACCTCAAATTTTGAAATCAAATCATAAAACTTTTTTGCCCAGTCTTGAGAGTTGAGCTCATTTTGGGCTAAGAACATAGCTATCGCCATAAACATATGTTGAGGAAGCTCTATAGGAACGCCTTGTGCATTTTTGATAAGATACCTATCATGAAGAGTTTTTACTCCTAGATAAGTAAATTGTAAATCCCTCTGAGGTTTTATATAGGCATCCAAATCATCTAAATCATACTTCTCTTTTAGTCCTAAAAGAATTCTACCCTTCTTCTCACCCCTCTCAAAATAGTCTCTTAAGTGGCAATAGCCTGTAAATTTATTGACCTTGTGATACAAATCATACAAAAAGAGTCTAGCAGCCACAAATGTCCAATTTGGTCTGTCTATATCTATCTTATCGACAGCTGTTTTTATGAGAGTTTTTTGTATCTCTTCAGTTGTAATCTTGTCTCGAAACTGTATCTTTGCATCCACTTCGAGTTCACTTTGACTTACATTTTCCAAGCCCTCTACGGCTGAACTTGTGTATTTTTGTATTTTTGATATATCTAGTGGCTCAATTCTGCCATTTCTTTTTTGAACTGTTAACATCTCTTACCTATTATTTTTTATTTAAATACTCTACTGAAAATATTATCTACATTTTTAGTGTAGTAACTATAATCAAAACATTCCCTGATCTCTTCTTGGCTTAACTTAGCTCTTAAATCTTTGTCTTTAAGAAGATTTTCCAAAAACAGGCTCTCTCCTTTTTCATTGATAGCTTTTTTACCAACTTGCAAATCAGCCCAGACTTTCATGGCATTTCTCTGTACTATTTGGTATGCGTCTTCTCTACTTACACCTTTTGCGGGTAGCTCTAAAAGCACTCTTTGCGAGAATACTAAGCCACCTGTCAGATTTAGGTTTTTCATCATATTTTCCGGATATACCAAAAGTTTCTCTATAACACCACTTAGTCTGTTGAGCATAAAATCCGTGGTTACAAAGCCATCGGTAAGTGTAAATCTCTCAACAGAACTATGGCTGATATCTCTCTCATGCCAAAGTGCTACATTTTCCATAGATGGTACGGCATAACTTCGTATTATCCTACAAAGCCCTGTTATGTTTTCACTCAAAACTGGATTTCTTTTATGGGGCATAGCAGAGCTCCCCTTTTGTCCCTTACTAAAATACTCTTCTGCTTCATACACTTCTGTTCTTTGGTAGTGACGAATAGCTACTGCTATCTTTTCACAACTTGAGGCCAAAAGCGCAAGAGCATTCATGAGATTTGCATATCTATCTCTTTGGATCACCTGATTTGATACAGGAGCCGGCTTTAGTCCCAACTCTTCACAAACTAACTCCTCTAACTCTATAGGTGAGTGAGCCATATTTCCCATCGCTCCGCTTATCTGCCCAACACTTATGACATCTAGTGCTTGTTCAAGATTTACCAAGTTTCTTTTAATTTCATCATACCATACAGCCAATACCAAACCAAAAGTGATAGGCTCTCCATGTATCCCGTGACTTCTTCCAACCATCAATGTAGTTTTATGTTCAAACGCTCTTTTTTTAATAGCCTCCATCAAAATCTTTACATCTTTTATAATGAGCTCCAAGGAGTCCTTCATCTGGAGAGCAACAGCAGTATCAATGCAGTCAGAACTTGTCATACCATAATGCACCCACCTACTCTCTTCTCCTAGGCTCTCGGATACGCTTGTTAAAAATGCTATAACATCGTGTTTTGTTTTTTGCTCTATCTCATCAATTCTATCCACGCTAAATGAAGCTTTTTGGATTATATTTTCACAGTCATTATCCGGTACAAGACCCAATCTGTTCCACCCTTTTACCACAGCCTTTTCGACCTTAAGCCAAGCATCATATTTTGCTTGTATGCTCCATTTGCTCTTCATCTCATCTCTAGCATATCTTTCAACCATTTGGTATCCTTAATAGTTATAATAGTATAATTATGGACATCTCTAACAACCCTATGCACTGATAGAAGCCTAGTATAGGGTGAGATTTTACAAGAGAAATTTGAAGTACTAGCCAAAGCTAATTCAAAAATTTATCTTGTAAAAGATTGCCCTATAATAGGCTTCCCTTTGGGCTTTATGAGGTTTCTTGCATACTTCGTTAGACTTTCTTGAATTAGCTAAGGCTAGTCCTGCGAAAGTCTGCCTTGCCTGCAAAAAACCTCATAAAGCTATCAGTGTATAGGGTTGTCAGAGGTGTCCATATTTTATCTAAAACTTTGTTAATAAAGGTTAAAAC